>JBLHMY010000041.1:0-15447 GCA_047621065.1 Glaciecola sp.
CTTAACCGAAGAGCTAATTGTATAATGCTGATTTACTATCGGTTTAAATGGGCCAATTAACTTCTGTTTAGGCTTTTGCCTGTTTGACTTCTTTTATCGCTTTTGTATCTTTTGATGATTTTGGCGCATCGGCTTCTTCACCCGGCTTAGCTTTTGGCATTAACAACTCAGCACGAATTTTTGCTTCTATTTCCGTCGCCATGTTAACGTGTTCTTTTAAATACTTAACCACGTTAGCCTTACCTTGACCAATACGTTCGCCATTGTAGCTATACCAAGCACCTGCTTTCTCAACCAGTTTTTGGCTAACGCCCAAATCAATCAATTCAGCTTCTTTTGAAATACCCGAACCATACATTATTTGGAACTCAGCCTGCTTAAATGGCGGTGCAACTTTGTTTTTCACAACCTTAACACGGGTTTCGTTACCCACTACTTCATCGCCGTCTTTAACTGCGCCTATACGTCGAATATCTAACCGAACAGATGCATAAAACTTAAGCGCGTTACCTCCGGTTGTGGTTTCGGGATTACCAAACATCACGCCAATCTTCATACGAATTTGGTTTATGAAAATAACCAATGTATTTGAACGTTTAATATTTGCAGTGAGTTTACGCAAAGCCTGTGACATTAAACGCGCCTGCAGGCCAACGTGTGAGGCACCCATATCGCCTTCTATTTCAGCTCGTGGAGTTAGTGCAGCAACCGAATCGATTATAACTACATCAACCGCTGCAGAACGCACTAACATGTCGACTATTTCTAATGCTTGTTCGCCAGTATCAGGCTGTGAAACTAATAAGTCGTCTATATTAACCCCTAGCTTTTGTGCATATATAGGGTCGAGCGCATGCTCAGCATCTACAAAGGCGCATGTTTTGCCCTTTTTTTGAGCTTCAGCGATTACCTGAAGAGTTAATGTTGTTTTACCCGACGACTCTGGTCCGTATATTTCAACCACGCGACCACAAGGCAAACCCCCTATGCCTAAGGCAATATCGATACTAAGAGAGCCTGTGGATATTGACTCAATATCTAATGCTTGGTTGTCGCCTAAACGCATAATTGCGCCTTTGCCAAACTGCTTCTCAATTTGCCCTAGGGCCGCTGCTAGCGCTTGATTCTTTTTGTCGCTCACAATAGATATCCTTTTATATAATTTGTACTTATGTTCGGCTTGCGTGATGAATGGCAGACGAGTTATCTTTAACACTTATAAAAACAAGCTTGTAACCATGCATGTAATCATTTATATCGCAAGTATACTGTATAATCATACAGTTTCAATAATTTATTTTTATTATTTTTTAACTAGCTGTTTTTAATGAAATTAAACACTAAAAGTAGTGTGTAAAAAAACAAAACTGAAGATCAACACGCGTAATATCATAAAAACCAGTGGTCAATACAGTGTATATGGTAACAAACACAATAAGGATTAGTCTGCTAGGCATTGGATCAGTTTTTTAAGCGCAAGAGCAACAGCCTGTTCTCGCACTTGAGAACGGTCACCAGTAAAACGGCGATTAAAAGTATACGTTTTATCAACTGCATCTCCAGCTATTGCGAACCACACAAGACCCACAGGTTTGTCTTCGCTACCGCCCTCGGGACCTGCAATACCACTAATAGATATACATAAATTTGCGTTTGCAAGAACCGCTCCTTTTTCAGCCATTTGCGTCACCACTTGTTCCGAAACAGCGCCAAATAAGTCCAAAATGTTGGTATCTACGCCTACCAGCGTATGTTTAGCATGGTTAGAATAAGTCACCCACGACTGATTAAACCATTGCGACGACCCAGCAATCTCGGTAATTGCACTGGCAAGACCGCCGCCTGTGCACGATTCTACAGTTGCAACACTGGCATTATTGGCTAAGAGTAGTTCACCAAGGTTAATAGCAAGTTCTTTTTTTTGATTTATTGTAAAGTTAATCAAGTCTACATCTTTTTAGTTGCGTGTAATTCTCATAGAATACACGTAATATGCATAAATTCAAAAATGATAACAAACTATGCTGGCTAAACCAACTACACCTCAAAACACTCCAATGATGACCCAATACCTTAGAATAAAGGCTGAGCATCCTGAGCAATTACTCTTTTATAGAATGGGCGACTTCTATGAATTATTTTTTGACGACGCCAAACAAGCGTCGCAATTACTCAATATTTCACTCACCGCTCGCGGCAAAGCTAATGGCGATCCTATTCCAATGGCAGGTGTGCCTTATCATGCAGCCGAAAATTATTTAGCTAAGCTCGTAAAAATGGGCCTTTCGGTGGCTATCTGCGAACAAGTTGGCGACCCTGCCACATCAAAAGGACCCGTTGATCGTAAAGTAGTGCGTATACTCACCCCAGGTACCATTACCGACGAGGCCTTATTAGACGGGCGCAGTGAATCGGTTTTAGCCGCCGTGTGCGCGGGTAAAACAAAGAGAACTGAAATAAACGGCTCAGACCAAAACAGCAGTCATACCTTCGGCATTGCTTATATTGAGCTAGCATCTGGGCGTTTCAATTTTCTTGATTGCCACTCTGAACAATCTCTGCAAGCAAATTTGGCGCGCATAAAACCAACTGAATTACTTTATCCAGAGGGCGCTAGTTTCATTCATCTGTTAGGCAGCATAAATGGTAAACGTAAAAGGCCCCAGTGGGAGTTTGATCACCAAACCGCAATTAGTAAGCTTAACCAACAGTTTGATACACACAACTTAGATGGCTTTGGAGTGAATGCCAATGCGGTGGGTATTTGCAGCGCAGGGTGTGTTTTACAATATATAAATGAAACCCAGCGCACTCAACTCGTGCATATCCGTGCAATTCATCAAGAGTCTCTTACCGACAGTTTATTGATGGACGCAGCCACACAGCAAAATTTAGAGCTTACTCGCACTTTGTCTGGTGGTACCCAGCATACTTTACTTGCTGCTATTGATCATACCTCCACTAATATGGCATCGCGCTTACTACAGCGCTATTTACATAGGCCAACTACTAGCCATGAAGAAATTGCGCACAGGCATTTTATTATTAATAGTCTATTAAATGCAGACATAGAAGAATTCCAAGGTGTTTTAAGACAAATTGGCGATATCGAAAGAATATTAGCAAGAGTTGCATTAAGAAGCGCAAGACCAAGAGACTTTGCGCGCTTGTCGCTTGCTTTGTCCAGTATCCCGAATTTACAAGAGTTGTTGCATGCCCTGTCGCAACAGGTAGCGTCAGCATCATCAAAGGCGTTATCGCAAGAAAACGAAACTATAGGCCATCACTTAAGCGTCTATCAAACGCAAATTCACGACTACCCCGACCTAGCGCTGCTGCTACAACAAGCCATAATAGAGAATCCGCCTGTAGTGTTAAGAGACGGCGGCGTAATAAAGCCAGGTTTTAACCAAGAACTAGATCATTTACGCGACTTAGCAGATGGCGCAACGGGTTATTTACATCAACTAGAAGCTAGAGAGCGCGAACGCACAGGCATAAGCACCCTTAAAGTAAACTACAATAAAGTGCACGGGTTTTATATAGAAGTAAGTCGCGCTAACAGTGCACAAGTGCCCGTCGATTATATAAGAAGACAAACACTCAAAAATAACGAACGCTATATTATCCCAGAGTTAAAAGACCATGAAGACAAGGTGCTCACCAGCCAAAGCCGCGCGCTAGCCTTAGAAAAGCGTTTATACGAAGGCTTGTTTGATATCATAATTGAGCAACTGTCGCCGCTTTTAAACAGCGCAGCGTATATTGCTAAACTGGATGTAATGACAAACTTCGCACACTGTGCAAATACCTTGCATTTATACCAGCCTGAGTTGGTGAATGAAAACACCCTTTCATATAACAACGGCCGTCACCTAGTGGTAGAGCAAGTAATGCAAACGCCTTTTATTGCTAACCCAATTTATATGGATAATAAAAGGCGCATGTTAATGGTAACAGGGCCAAACATGGGCGGTAAATCAACCTATATGCGGCAAACCGCACTTATTGTGATTTTGGCTTATATTGGCTGTTTTGTGCCCGCAAACGACACAAAAATAGGGCCTATCGACCAAATATTCACACGTATAGGCGCTGGCGACGATTTAGCTTCTGGTCGTTCTACCTTTATGGTAGAGATGACTGAAACAGCCAATATTATGCATAACGCTACCGCAAACAGCTTAGTGCTTATGGACGAAATAGGCCGCGGTACCAGTACGTACGACGGATTGTCATTAGCATGGGCATGCGCCCAACAGCTTGCTGATAAAATCAAAAGCTTTACCTTATTCGCCACGCATTATTTTGAATTAACCGAGCTTGCTGAGCAATTTTCAACGGTAGAAAACGTACATGTGACCGCGCTTGAATATGGCGAAGATATTAAATTCATGCATAAAGTTGAACAAGGCGCGGCAAGCGGTAGTTTTGGTATTCAAGTGGCCAAATTAGCCGGGGTACCTAAGCCTGTGATTGACTTAGCCAAACAAAAACTTGCCCAGCTAGAAAACAACGAGCCCTTAACTTTGCAAAAACCTCCCAAAATGCAGCAGGCTCAAGCAAGCAATCACCTGCAAGGAGACGCGCACAGACAACTCAATATTTTACTAGATGAGCCGCACTGGTTAGAAACATCTATTGCGGCTCTAGATTTAGATTCACTTACCCCGCGTGAAAGCCAAGCGGTACTGTATCAATTAAAAACACGGCTGGCTGAAAAAACCTAAGCGGCTAAATACAACTGACGTCGTAACCCTGAGCAATACTAAATCTCGTATTGATTCGATTTTTGACTTACTAAATAGTGTAAATGTAGGTATACTATTTAGCCAACAAAGGCGGTATTCAAGCCGCCTTATTTGTGTGTGTTTTGCTCATTTTTATATAGTTATGTTTACATAATAAAATAGAGCCATTCAAAATCACCACACTATATAAACCTGATTGTTAGGAACAAGATGACAAATTATATTTTCGTCACCGGTGGTGTTGTTTCATCGCTTGGGAAAGGAATAGCGGCGGCTTCACTTGCTGCTATTTTAGAAGCGCGCGGGCTAAACGTTACCATGTTAAAGCTCGACCCTTATATAAATGTTGACCCCGGCACCATGAGCCCTATTCAACATGGCGAAGTATTTGTCACCGATGATGGTGCCGAGACTGATCTTGACTTAGGTCATTACGAACGTTTTATTCGTACTCGCATGACCCGTCGCAATAACTTTACCACCGGTCGTGTATATGAAGAGGTGATTAAACGCGAACGCAGAGGAGATTATTTAGGCGCAACCATTCAGGTTATACCGCATATTACGAATGAGATTAAACGCCGCATAATAGCCGGCGCAGAAGGTTACGATGTAGCCATTGTTGAAATTGGTGGCACTGTAGGTGATATTGAATCACAACCTTTTATTGAAGCCATTAGGCAACTTGGGGTAGAACGCGGTCGCGACCACACCTTGTTTATGCACTTAACATTGGTTCCTTACTTAGCCGCTTCTGGCGAAACAAAAACAAAACCCACTCAACACTCGGTAAAAGAATTACGCTCGGTTGGTATTCAGCCTGACATTTTAGTATGTCGTTCAGAAGTTGCGCTACTCAATAATGAGCGCAGCAAAATAGCGCTGTTCACTAATGTTGTTGAAAAAGCTGTTATTTCACTGCGCGATGCCAGCAGCATTTACCGAATCCCAGCTTCTTTAAAAGCCCAAGGTATGGACGAACTAGTGGTTAAACGCTTTGGTTACGACTTGCCCGAGGCAGACCTAAGCGAATGGGAACAAGTACTATATGCTGAATCAAACCCAGTCGACGAAGTTAATATAGGCATGGTGGGCAAATATGTTGCATTACCAGACGCTTACAAATCGGTAAATGAAGCCTTAAAACATGCCGGCCTTAAAAACCGCTTAACGGTGAATATTAAACACATAGATTCACAAGACATTGAATCCAAGGGTGCCGAACTTTTAACCAACCTTGATGCTATATTGGTGCCAGGCGGATTTGGCGAGCGTGGTATTGAAGGTAAAATAGCCGCCGCACATTACGCACGAACCAACAATGTTCCTTTTTTGGGAATATGCTTAGGCATGCAGGTCGCCTATATCGAATATGCGCGTAATGTAGCCGGTATGGATAACGCAAACAGTACAGAGTTTGATCATGCAACGCCCTTCCCTGTTATTGGCCTAATTACCGAATGGCTCGATGCCCACGGCAGTAAAGAGACCAGAGATGTTACTACCGATTTAGGTGGTACTATGCGTCTTGGTAGTCAACTTTGTCATTTAGTTGAAGGTTCGAAGGTAGCCCAAACCTATGGGGCAACACAAATACACGAACGCCACCGTCACCGCTATGAGGTAAACAATAATTTACGCGGCGAAATAGAAAAAGCAGGCTTAATAGTCAGCGGATTATCTAACGACAAAGCATTAGTTGAAGTAATAGAGTTAGAGGATCATCCGTTTTATATTGCAGGACAATTTCACCCAGAGTTTAATTCAACACCACGCGATGGACATCCCTTATTTACTGGGTTTGTAGCAGCGGCAGGTGTGTATAAAAAAGAAAATCATTAATTAGCTAACGTATAAAAAGGAAAAGTAATGGCCAAGATTAGCCGAATAGTTGGACGCGAAATATTAGATTCCAGAGGTAACCCCACTGTAGAAGCCGACGTTTTTTTAGAATGTGGCGCAATGGGCCGCGCTGCTGCACCGTCGGGTGCTTCAACCGGTTCGCGCGAGGCTCTTGAGTTGCGCGATGGCGACAAAGCGCGCTATTTAGGTAAAGGCGTATTAAAAGCGGTAAGCGCAATTAACGATAAGATTGCCAGTGCCGTTATGGGCGAAGACGCAGCAAACCAAGCCAACATCGACCAAATAATGATTGATTTAGACAGCACTGAAAACAAAGAAAATCTGGGCGCAAACGCGATTTTAGCAGTGTCATTAGCGGTAGCGAAAGCTCAAGCGATTAGTGTTGGCAAGCCCTTATATGCGCACATTGCCGATATTAATGGCACACCAGGCCAGTATTCAATGCCTGTGCCGATGATGAATATTATTAATGGCGGCGAACATGCTGATAACAACGTCGATATTCAAGAATTTATGGTGCAGCCGGTAGGCGCCAAAAGCTTCAAAGAAGCCTTAAGAATGGGCGCTGAAATTTTTCATAGTTTAAAGAAACTGCTAAACGCAAAAGGCCTTAGTACTGCGGTAGGCGATGAAGGGGGCTTTGCGCCTAATCTCACGTCTAATGCTGAAGCTTTGTCTATTATTGTAGCTGCGGTAGAAAACGCGGGTTACAAAATGAATGAAGATATAACCCTGGCGCTTGATTGCGCGGCTTCTGAGTTCTACAAAGACGGCAAGTATGTATTGGGCGGCGAAAGTAAATCATTCGATTCAAACGGCTTTAGTGATTACTTAGCCAACCTAAGCGCTAACTACCCAATTTTGTCGATAGAAGACGGCTTAGATGAAAGTGATTGGGACGGTTGGGCATATTTAACCAAAATTCTAGGCGACAAAGTGCAGTTAGTGGGTGACGATTTATTTGTAACCAACACAAAAATATTGAAGCGTGGAATAGACAACGGCGTAGGCAACAGCATATTGATTAAATTCAATCAAATAGGCACTTTAACCGAAACCTTAAATGCCATAAAAATGGCAAAAGATGCTGGTTTTACTGTCGTTATTTCACATCGCAGTGGCGAAACAGAAGACGCAACTATTGCGGATTTAGCGGTTGGCACCGCGGCCGGTCAAATTAAAACGGGGTCACTATGCCGCTCAGATAGGGTTGCTAAATATAATCAGTTACTGCGTATTGAAGAAGAGTTAGGCACAGCGGCTGTATACAAAGGACGCAGCGAAATTAAAGGCCAGTAAGGTGATTACGTTTACATAGTTGCTATTTTGAAGCAAAATGCTCTATGTAAACGAACTTAATATGAGCACTTAAATAATACCCATGGCAGTTAACAACAATACGCTTCAACAAACTATTTTTTCGCTATCAGCAAAGTATCCAAATTTTGCTGAGCTAAGCAACGCGCTATACGAGCGCGAATTACAGGTATTGGCGAATAGTACAATAAGTGATCCCAGTCTACTCAAACGAAAGTTAAAAGGGCTTAGCCACCATATTAAAAATGCCACTATGCATTTGTTAGACGGCAAAGCTCCTATTTCAGTAGACGTACATAATGGCAGTTGGCAATCAAAACAAAGCATTAAGTGTCCGTTAAGCTCGCAAAGCCCCGAGCGTACGTTGCAGTGGTACACCAAAACTGCAAAGTTAGGTGATGTAGTGCCTATATTTGTAGAATCTTTAGGGCAAACACACATAGAGTTAGACTGCATTGATGTTATGCAATCCGACAGACTGCATTTAAATAAATTTGGCTGGTTTTCTAAAAGCGGCGAATATTTTGAAATAGTGCCCAAACAAGCTAAGTATTTATTATTAAAGCCTACCAAAAGTATTATTTCAGCGGCGTGTGCGGGTCACTGCTGGAACGCCAGAGGCAAAGGTATTCCGCGTGCACTGTCATTACGAGAACTATTACTTTCAACAGAAATAGATTGGAAAATCTACAAATAGCCCCATAACGTAAATACAAAATAGCAACACGCTCGCTACCTCTAGGTACTTATTGCAGTAGCACATAAATCATCATATTTAGGAAGCATTCACATTACCACTCAGTCATCTCCAATAACAGATCCAAGCAAGGCCTCAAGCACAACTAAGGACGCTGGAAAACATAAACAGACTAGTCGCTCAATTATAAAGTGGTTGTTTGGCCACTTAAAGCCCTACAAAAAACAAGTGGCAATAGCACTAACTGCATTAATGCTTAGCTCACTGGCTTGGTTACTGCTTGGCCAGGGCATTAAATATGTGATTGATCAGGGTTTTGTTGCCAGTAATAAAGATGCGCTCAAACAAGCTCTTTTTGTTGTACTAGCCGTGGTTGTGTTTGGCAGCATTGCCACCTACTTCCGATTTTATTGGATGGTGTGGCTAGGTGAAAGAGTATGTGCTGATATCAGAAAGTCACTTTTTTCACACTTAGTCACGCTTACTCCCAGCTTTTTTGAGAACACCCGCACCGGCGAAATCATCTCACGTTTTACCAGCGACACCACCTTGTTACAATCGGTGGTAGGTACGGGTGTTTCTATGGCGCTGCGCTCAATAGTGATGTTTATTGGCGCTTTGGTGCTGATGTCTATTACTAGCTTTACCTTAACCATTTTGGTATTTGTTGCCGTACCTTTAATGCTTATTCCCATTCGCGTCTTAGGCAATAAAGTTCGTGTGCACAGCAAGCTTAGCCAAGATAAAGTTGCTCAAGTAGGCGGCATGATAGATGAAAGTCTTCATGAAATTCATACTCTGCAAGCCTATAACCATGAGCATGCCAGCAGTCATCTATTTGCTGAGAAAGTAGAAGGTGTCATGCACCAGGCGCGTAAACGCATTCACTTTAGAGCGCTGCTTATAGCTATTGTTATGGTCATTAGCATGGTCGCCATATTTATAGTGGCGTATGTGGGTGCGCTAATGGTTATTGACCAAAGAATAAGCGCAGGAGAGCTTACCGCATTTGTTTTTTATGCAGTATTAGCCGGCGGCGCTATTGCTACCATTAGCGAAGTAATTGGTGAACTCCAAAAAGCGGCTGGTGCCTCAGAACGTATTGTTGAACTAATGCAAGAGGTACCTTCAATTGCTGAGCCATTGCCTGGCACTAGCAGCGCAATAGATACAAACCAACATAGCAATATTGCGCTTACCATTAATAATATCGACTTTACTTACCCTACTGTTAGCAATAATCTCAAAGACAGCGATAAAGAAAAAGCATCGACGTCTATGGCAAAAACGGAACAGGCAACCCCGAAAAATAAATCAATTACTAAAGCAAATAAAAAGGTTATTCAAAACGTAAGCTTTGAAGTCGCCCGTGGTAAACGCCTGGCAATTGTTGGACACAGTGGGGCCGGCAAATCGACCTTATTTGAATTACTGCTTAGATTTTATGATGTTGATAACGGCGAAATTCGGATTTTTGACCAGCCAATCAAACAGCTACCTTTAGATGAAGTACGTAAACATTTTGCTTTGGTACCTCAAGATGCAGTAATATTTGCCGGCAGTGTGAGCGAAAACATAGGCTTTTCAAACCCAGGCGCCAGTATAGATGATATTAAAGAAGCGGCCAAAATGGCGTTTGCACATGAGTTTATTGAACAACTACCGCAAGGCTATAACAGTGAATTAGGTGAGCGCGGTGTAAAACTCAGTGGCGGACAAAAACAACGTATAGCTATTGCCAGAGCCATCGTGGCAAATCGCCCTATTTTATTATTAGACGAAGCCACCAGTTCGTTAGATGCCAGCAGTGAACAGTTTGTTAAAAAAGCCCTTGAACAACTTATGCAGAAAAAAACCACAATCATTATAGCGCATAGGCTGTCTACAGTTGTAAACGCCGACCAAATTCTAGTATTAGATAATGGTCAAATTATTGCTCAAGGTAAACATCACGAGTTGTATAAATCTAGTACAGTTTATAAAGAGTTCGTTGATTTACAACTGGTAGAATAATTTTTATTTGGATAATGCTATTTAACTAAACCCACTGCTCAAGCAGCGGGTTTTTATTGTTTTATAAACTCCATAGGCCCTTGTTAAAGATATTGTTTAACGAACAGTAAGGTAAGCTTTTAATAGCAACAGGCATCTTCCTGATTTACCTATTAATAGGTAGCCATGTAACATTTAGACACAATTCCCTTTGCCCTACTAAGCACTTTTTTTTGTAAGCAGTGTATTATAATGTTAGCAAGTTCTACATATCACTTTAATTGGCTATCCATAAAAGTAAATATACGAACATTTTTGAACACAGCATTTTTATAGGCAACAAAACAACTAAAATAACGGACATAACCTAATGACAAGATTGCAAAACAAAGCATTCCTATCGGCTATTGCTGGTGTGATGTTAATAACGCTTAGCTCGCTAGCTTACGCTGAAGATGAAAAGACCGATAAAGAAGAAGAAGAAGAAGTCACACTCTCCGAAACTTTAGCAGAACAAACAGGCTACGAAGGCTTTCTAGATATTTATCGAGATAAAGAAGACGGTACAGGCTTGGTGGTCATTGAAGAGGGTGACTTAAATAAACAATTTTTGTATATAGCATCAACCGTAGATGGAGTGGTTGCTGCCGGTGCTTTTAGAGGTCAATATCGCCAAGCTCGCTTAATTGAATTTAGACGCTATTTCAACAGAATTGACGTAATTGCAAAATCAAATTCTTTCTATTTTGACCCGCAAAACGCGATTAGTCGGGCAGCCGATGCAAACACCAGTGAGTCGGTGTTAGTGTCGACCGAAATTAAGCATGAAGAAGATGGGAAAATCGCTTTTTCACTGCAAGATTTAGTTAAAAACGAATCGTTACATCGTATAGCGCCTATGCCGCCAGCAGACCCTGAACAAGCTAAAGACATGTTTAGTTTAGGTACTTTATCGAGCGAAAAATCGCGCATTGGCAATATAAGCAACTTCCCTGAAAACACACATATAGTTGTAGATTACGTATTTGAAAACGACACACCTAAAAACTCGGGTGGCTCTGAAATAGCAGATCAACGATATACCACACTGAGCGTACAGCACGCCTTTGTGCAATTGCCACAAAGTGACTTTACGCCCAGACGCGACGACCCCCGTGTAGGCTTTTTTGGTCAACAAGTAGATGATTTAACAAGCTATCAAACAACCAACTACCGCGACGTTATTAACAGATGGAACTTGGTCAAGAAAAACCCTGAAGCGGCAGTTTCAGACCCTGTAAAACCTATTACATGGTGGCTAGAAAACACTACCCCTGTAGAATGGCGTGAAACCATCAAGAGTGCAACATTAGGCTGGAATACCTCGTTTGAAAAAGCAGGCTTTAGCAATGCAATAGAAGTTAAAATTCAGCCAGACGATGCCTTGTGGAGCGCCGACGATGTTCGTTATAACGTATTGCGCTGGACATCATCACCTAACCCTCCCTTTGGCGGCTATGGTCCAAGCGTTGCGCACCCTATAACAGGTGAAATACTCGCAGCCGATATTATGCTTGAGTACAGCTTTTTACAAGGTCGTTGGTTAGCGAGTAAAATGCTTACCGATGGCGCATCAAGCCTTACCTCATCTTTACCTGTAAGCGGCAACCACCCAACTAGCATGAACTATTGTTCATTGGGTCACGAGCTCACCATGGGTAAGCAGTTTGGCCAATACGCAGGGATTGCCAACGGTATGGGCGATATTGAAAAAAACCGCTTACTACGTCAATCTATGTATTATCTGATTTTGCATGAAGTGGGTCACACGCTTGGTTTAAACCACAATATGATGGGCACACAAATGCATGGTCCAAAAGAAGCCCATGACATCAATATTACACAGGGTATTTTATCCGGCTCGATAATGGACTATCCTTCTGTAAACTATGCACCTGTGGGCATGCAACAAGGTGATTTCTACTCAGAAAAACCGGGTCCTTACGACGACTGGGTAATTGAATATGGCTACTCCACTGCGTTAGCCGATCCTGAAGCTGAAGAAGCACGCTTAACAGAAATACTAAATCGTTCAACCCAGCCTAGCCTTGCCTTTGGTAACGATGCAGATGACATGCGTGCACCCGGTCGCCACGTAGACCCGCGTATAAATATTTTTGATATGTCCAACGATGCCGTTCAATATGCTGCAGACCGCTTCGAATTAATAAGTGAGTCGGCAAAAAAAATAAAAGATAAAATTTTAGTAGACGGGCGTTCACACAACGATTTAGTGGTAGGCGTAAATATCTTATTCAGAGAATTTCGTAATCAAGCTACGGTAACTAGTCGCTATATTGGTGGTGTTTACTTAAACCGCGCGATGGTTGGTCAACAAGGTTACACTCAACCCCTAACGCCGGTGCCCGCTGATTATCAACAAAAAGCTATGATGACGCTAAACAAGCACTTTTTTGCTCCAAATGCGATTACTAGTTTAGAGCCTTTGTATGCCTACTTGCAGCGTCAACGACGTGGATTCAGCGGCTTTGGACGCGACGAGTCACCTAAAATACATGCTATGTTGCTGGCTGCCCAAAAGAACGTTCTTGATCATTTATTACACCCGAATGTGACCATGCGTATTACCGACACCGCACTATTTGGAAATCAATACACCCTCGACAAAATGATGAACGATTTAACAAACGGTATGTTTAGCGCCGACATCAAAAGCGATGTGAACACCTATCGTCAGCAACTGCAGGTAGAATATGTAGAGCGCTTAATTGCTGCATCGGGTCTTGAAGGCAGTAGCTCTTACGATACTATTACCCAAGCAACCGCAACTAGCGAACTCAGGCGTATAGCCAAAATGGCTGACAACTCTAGAGGCAACAACGCCAGTAAAATCCACAAGCGTTATGTAGAAGACAGAATTGCTAGAGCATTTCATAAGAGTCAATCTTAAGTACTAAGTGTGTTAAATAGCTCACTTGAACATGAGCGATTAAACATAGACTATAAGAACACTAAGCCAAAAGCCAGTCACTTAAATGACTGGCTTTTTATGATCCTAAAGAATATTAACTCATCTGAGAAGCAAAACTGAATTCACAGTTTGTAAAAGTCTTTGTACCACTTAACAAAAGCTTCAATACCTTCATCAAGTCCAGTGCTAGGTCGATAACCTACTGCATCTACCAGAGATTCAACATTAGCGTAAGTATCCGGCACATCACCAGGCTGCATAGGCAACAAATTTTTTGCAGCCGTTTTGCCCAGTGCTTTTTCAATCGTTTTAATGAATGTGAGCAGGTGAACAGGCGTTTGCGCACCAATGTTGTAAACCCTGTAAGGCGCTTTACTACTGCTAGGGCTAGGCGATTTTGCATCCCATTTTTTGTTAGGGGCAGCAATGTGCATCGTAGTTTGAATAACGCCCTCAACAATATCGTCTATGTAGGTGAAGTCTCGCCTGTGCTCACCGTAGTTATATACATCAATAGGCTGGCCTTCAATTATCGCTTTTGTGAATTTAAATGGCGCCATATCGGGGCGGCCCCATGGCCCATATACGGTAAAAAAACGTAAACCTGTAGTCGGCAAATTGTATAAATGACTATAAGTATGTGCCATTAACTCATTGGCTTTTTTACTAGCTGCATATAAAGACACCGGGTGGTCTACTGCATCTTCTACCGAAAATGGCATAGACTCGTTTGCGCCGTAAACCGAGCTGCTAGATGCATAACATAAGTGCGCTACATTATTATGTCTGCAACCTTCCAGAACATTAACAAATCCTACAAGGTTTGAGTCAACATAGGCATGCGGATTAGTAATTGAAAACCTTACCCCAGCTTGTGCCGCTAAATGGATTACGCGCTCAAATTTATGCTCAACAAACAATGCCGCCATAGCGCTTCGGTCTGCTATATCCATTTTAATAAAGGTAAATCTGTTTGCCTGCTCGTGGCTATTAACCCACTCTATGCGCGCATCTTTAAGTGATGTGTCGTAATAGTCGTTTATGTTGTCTATGCCAACTACGTCTATATCCATACCTAAAAGCTGCCTCGCGGTGTGAGCGCCAATAAAGCCGGCTGCGCCAGTCACAAGGATTTTCATATAAGAACCTTTTTGTTACGTCAATTATTTCAAATAATAAAACGACTTCTTGTTAACTAAATTATAAAGTGATGTTGTTCTTTTTAGCCAAGGCTTTTACCTGTCTAACAGGAATGGCATAGCTAATTCCACTGGGGCTGGAAAGCGCTGCTTCTTTGCCTGCAGATACAAAAACTTTATTCAAAACACCCAGTACTTGACCACTATTGCGATCATAAATGGGGCTGCCGCTGTTTCCTGGAAAAGCGGTAATATCTAGCTGATAAATCAAGAAAGGTTCCTGTAAACGTTCAAGCATTTTTAAGGTTAGCTCGTCGGCGTTACGTGCTGGATTAGCATCGGGCGCGATGGCTGCAATTATCCCTGTGTGGGTGGCAGGATATAAGCCTAACACGGCGCCTATTGGGTAACCGGTCATTACAATGCTGGTGCCTGGTTGGGCAAACTCGTCGCCCGCTAACGTCATTGCAGGTAGCGTATTTTCAATTTTCAGAATCGCTAAGTCGTGCACAGGATCGCTATCTATTAATGTCATTCTGTTAATTTTAGGTGACTTCCCTTCACCAGAAAGTGCAACATAATATTGCACTAGTTTACTATCAAGCTCTTTTGCTACTACATGGTAATTGGTAACAATATACTGACCATTGCCTACCACAAAGCCTGTTCCTAATATGCTAGGCGTTCGCGACTCAAGTGGCGTGTACAAAGCAACGC
>JBLHMY010000042.1:0-15283 GCA_047621065.1 Glaciecola sp.
GGAGATGGCTAATACAGTAAGACAGTGAAGAGAAAATTAAAAGCTTAATAACAATGTAAATGAGACAGAAACGATAAATTGGAGATGTTTTGACGAACTGCATAGAACCTCCTAGTTAAAGTTTGATTAACTTTGTTAAAGAGCCACCATCGGATTCATCAATCGTAATGATTAATTTATTGCGTTATTGCAAGCAGGCCAATTACAGCGCTTTTAGACCGGTGTATACAGCGGGCCTGATTCAACGCATCAAGGGCAAGTTTACTTGTCGCACGCTTACCGAAACCTCTAGGAATATGCAGATGGGGGTTAACCAATAGCATATTAAGCTTAAAAAAGGCTTAGCATTCCTTTTCTGGGGTTTTTGCATAATTATGATAAAGGTATTTTATTTAAGTTGAGTATTGACATGTGACATGTCAATATGTGTTGTTGCTTCATTATTACGCGATTTAATTGAAAAGAGTGTACTTTATGTTTAAATGCACGAGGGTGAGATCCATATCATTTGGCCAAACTAAATGAACAAGCTTGTTATGCCATATGTTTTAAAAGCGCTTTCTAGTGACTTGATTCGTGACGTAAAGCGACAAGTGTATTTAGCCAAGAGAAAACTACAAGGCCAACCAGCGACCCTTGATATATTTCTAAAAGCAGACGATCCATATAGTTACTTGCTGTTGCAAGCCTTAATTTCTATTGAAAAGCGTTTTAAGGTGGTTTTGAAATTTCATGTGTTTCATGAAATAGACGGCGAAATGTTTCCACGCCTTGATATGTGGCTGGACTATACAAAATACGACGCCTATCACTTGGCCAAACTTTATGATTTTCGTTTTCCGAGTAAAGATGAGCTGCCCGCCATTGATAAAGCAATAACAAAAAAGCTATCACTCGCATTGGTCAATATTGAAAAGGATGACCAATTTATATCGCAAGCGATACAGCTTTTAGATCAATATTGGTTTCAAGGCATATCTGCAACTTTAGAAGATGTCTTGGTTATAAACAATCAACACAAATTGTATGAAAACTTTGAGCTTCTTACAAAGTATGGTCACTACCTAGGTGCCACGATTAATTTTGAAGGTGAGTGGTATTGGGGCCTTGATCGTCTCGATCATTTAGAAAAAAGATTGATTGGTTTTGGTTTGACCCATGGTAACCAAGAAACCATACAATTCAATCGCACCTATGAAGCATTTTGCAAAGCATCGTTATCAGATATGGACCTCGACAAGCAAACACCTTTTATTCTGTATTGGTCTGCTCGAAGTCCTTATTCATACATAGCTTTAGAGCGTGCAATTATGCTGTGTACACACTACAAAATACCCTTAATAATTAAACCCGTATTACCCATGATGATGCGGGGTATGAATGTTCCTGATACAAAAAAGGTTTATATTTTCTTAGATACTAAACGAGAAGCTTCAAAACTAGGTTTGCCTTATGGGTATGTTGCCGACCCACTAGGTGCTGCTGTGGAGCGCTGTTACTCCCTGGTAGAATATGCAAAATCCGAAGGTAAGTATCATGACTTTCTATTGAGCTTTGCCAAAGGGGTCAACTCACAAGGCATTAGGGCTGAAACCGATGAGGGTATGAAAACTATAGTCACACGTTGTGGGCTAGATTGGCACACGGCGAAACACATGCTTAAGGACCAAAGTTGGCGTGCATGGGTGGATAAAAATTTAGATGAAATGTATTTAGTTGGGTGTTGGGGGGTGCCAACTATATGCTACGGCGACTCTCATTTCTGGGGCCAGGATAGATTTGGCATCATCGAGCATCACATCCTAAAAAGACAGCTGAAGTAAAAAATTATGCAGCTATCTTAAGTTACATTGTGTTAATTCGCTAGCGGTAGTAGCGCAACACGACGCAAGAATTTGGGAGGTTAAAAAAATAAGCGGTAAGCTGCAGCGGCGGGTTAAACGTAAATTCATGGAGATAATAGTTTGAAAAATTCTGTAATTAGGCTCATTTTGACAATGCTTGTTCTCACTACCACTTGCACAATTACTGCCCAGCAAAAACCCAATGTATTAGTGGTTTTGTTAGACGATGTGGGCTTCATGGATTTTGGCAGTTATGGTGGAGATACAGCAACACCAAACATTGATGCATTGGCTCAACAAGGTGCCAAGTTTGCTCGATTTTATACGACACCGCAATGCGCGCCAAGTCGCGCCATGTTGATGACGGGCAAAGATAATCATCAAGTAGGTATTGGTTCTATTATAGAAGCCTTAGACCCAGCCCTAAGACAATATTCTGCTTATAGCATGATATGGGAAGACGATACCAAAACTATGGCATCTCGGTTAAAAGAAACAGGGTATCAAACCTTCGTTAGTGGTAAGTGGGGCATTGGTGAGTCTGGCGCTAACTTACCCAGCAAATTTGGGTTTGATCGTTCTTTTGTTTTAGATGCAACTGGCGCTAGCAACTATGACCAGCGGCCATATATTCCAGTGAACACCGCAGCGAAGTGGTTTGAAGATGGTGAGCCTACCACGCTGCCAGATGATTTTTATTCCTCGCGTAATTTAGTCGATAAGCTGATTGGCTATATTGATGAGTCGCAAAGCGACCAGCCCTTTTTTGCGTACTTGCCGTTTATGGCTATTCACATGCCTTTACAAGTTCCTAAAGAATACATTGAAAAATATAATGGGGTGTTTGATAAAGGCTGGGATGCCATGGGTAAACAGCGTTTAGAAAAAGCCATTGCATTAGAGCTTGTACCCATTGGGACTAAACTCGCTAAAGCATTAAAGACTAACCGCAAATGGGACCAATTACCTCAACAAGAAAAGGCCTACTGGGCCCGTGCCATGCAAGTGAATAGCGGTATGTTAGAAGCTGCAGATTTTCATTTAGGCCGCCTACTGGCTCGATTAGAAGCAAAGGGCCAATTAGATAATACCCTGGTGATAATAACATCAGACAATGGCCCAGAAGGCAGTACCGCTGGGTTTGACAAGGGCTTACCAGGCGCTGCGTTTAGTGCGTGGATGTTTATGCACGACTGGAGTATTAAATACGAGGATATAGGGGGTAAAAATGGTCTTACTACCATTGGGCCAGAATGGGCTTCTGTGTCATCTGGACCGTTTCGGCTGTTTAAATTTAATAGTTCAGAAGGCGGGCAACGTGTTCCTTTGATTATTTCGGGCTTGGGTATTACTAATCAAACTGACTTCCTGAAAGGCCGAGCGCATATGGTGGATATTTTGCCTACTATTCTTGATGTACTAGATATTAAGTACAATCAAGATGAGTTATCCGGCCGCAGCTTGATGTCATTAATTACCGGCCAGTCACAGGAAGTTTACGGTGATGATGAGTCCTACGCAATTGAGGTGGGCGGTAATGCATCTTTGTATCGAGGGGATTGGAAAATTACACGGGTAAATCCTACTTCTGGGGATGGTCGGTGGCATTTATTCAATTTGGCCCTTGATGCAGGTGAAGCTAATGCTTTGGAGGATGAATATCCTGTATTGTTTCAAGAGCTGCTAAATGAATACTTGGCATATGCTACACAGATGGGCGTTATTCAGCCAAATCTGGATTTTAATGATAGAGACCAAGTGGTCAAAAATATGATTCGCAAGCAATTTGGGCTAATAGGGCCATATCTTATTTTTATAGTTGCTCTGATCGTGGGTTTGGTTTACCTGCGTCGTCGAACAAAAGCTTAACTAACTGCGCCACAACATGGGTAAATTTGAGGAGAGTTTGATGACCATAAAAAAAGTAGGATTAATTATTGCCGTTATTTTTGCAGCCACTAGTATTATTTATTGGGGGCTACCAAAAGCCCTAAATACATTTGGGCTGCATCCTCATTATGACATGCCATTATATGCTCTAAGTGGCAAACGTGCTCTTATTGTGACGACTAGTCATGGTGTATTAAGTGAAGATGCTGGCGATAAAGATGCCAAAGCAACAGGGGTGTTTGGTTCAGAGTTAAGCATTCCATACTATGCTTTTTTGGATGTGGGTATGAAGGTAGACATTGCATCTATTAAAGGGGGTCAAATACCTATTGAACCCAACTCTATGAGCTGGCCACTGGCGGCTGCTGAAGATAAGCGCTTCAAGCAAGATGCGGTTTCCTTGGCCAAAATAACTCACTCTATCCCAATTAGTCAAATTGATGCCTCTAAGTATGATGTTGTTTTTATGTCTGGTGGCTGGGGGGCGGCTTACGATATGGGTCGTTCTGCTGCATTAGCCGATGTTGTAACTAAAGCCTATGCTAAAGATGCGGTGATTGGTTCTGTCTGCCATGGTGCATTAGGCTTAATAAATGCCAAAGCAACAGACGGTTCGTCTTTGATTGCAGGGCGTAATGTAACCGGCGTAACCGATTTACAGGTAAAACAGCTGGGTATTGATATTACCCCTATGCATCCAGAAACTGAACTAAGAAAAGCCGGTGCTAATTATGAAGCCAATACAGCGTTTCGAGATATGTTTGCGACACACGTGGTGGTAGACGGTACTTTGGTCACAGGTCAAAACCAAAATAGCAGTGCAGAAACTGTTCATCGTATTCTTGAAATATTAAGCCAGTAATCGCTAAAAAATAGTCATATTTAATTGAACGATACAACGAGAATAAAGCACGAACGTAATTTAGGGACGGCAGAACAGGGTAGGTGTTAAGAGTAGCCTGTAAACGGGCTGCTTGATAGCACAAATCAGAGCGTATTTATTCGAATTGTTTGACCAAACAGTTTACCTGGTGCTGTACAACATTTTGAGATTTTTGGGCACTATAATTCTGATCAAGTCTAAGATTAATCCAAGTGAGACTGCTAATTAAACTATTGAGTGCTGCAAAAATTATGTCATCTTCGAGGATTGATTTTGGCAAGATTGTTTGTAATGACGCCCGTTCCAACTCAAAGACTCGTTCATATACTGATCTTAGATATTCAGAGCGAAAACGTCGCAGACTCAGGCTTACTCGCACAGGGAATATTGTTTCATAAATTTCGCAGCGGTTTTGAACAAGTTCATTTAATTGTTCTCGCCATGCTGTCGTTTTATATGGCTTGAGATATATACAAAGGACTTGATTCTCTACATCTGAAGCGATCTCGCGGGTCAAGCTATCCATATCATCAATATTTCGAAAAACAGTACGTATACTTAATTGGGTTTTCTGTGCAATATCCGAAGCGCGGGGCGAATAGTTACCCGAATAAATAAGGTCATGTATGGCTGTTTTAATCATTTGCCGACTACGTACACTGCGCAAACGACGGCCATCGCTTTTAGTGTCATTGTTAGCGCGCGATGTATTGTTCATAAAGCTAAACTCCAAATAAGCAATTAAAGCTCACGTCAGTAGTGCAAGCATATGTCGAAAAGCCCTAATAGTGTATCACGCATGTATTGGCATGTTGAATGCCTTAAGAAAATGAAGTTTTATATAAGTATTAAAACAATGACACTGAGGGTTTCATGCATAAGATAGTTTTGGGCCTTGTCATAGTTAGGTTTATTTTACAATAAGAGACCTTTAGTAAACAATAATGTAAAACAAGAAGTTTTGATGTCATAACATGTCAGTTCGATTATCCAAATTCCAACAGATTCAACGCTTGTTGCATAGATCAGGCTTATGCTTTATTTTATTGATACTCCAAGGTCTTTTTTTTGTTGCTATTAAGCAGCATCTAGCTTGCTTACTTTGCTGCATAGAGCAAACAGCTTGTTATCAATATAAGAGTAAGATTTTATATGACTAAATTTTGGCGAATGTTAGGTTTTGGCAAAACCTTGAGTCAGACATCTAAGTACAACAAAAAACCAGATTGGCAGGCAAAACGAATAGAATTAGCCGATGTCGCCGAGAAAATCCCTAATGGCAGCAATATTACTATTGGAAGTACTTCAGCAACAGCACATGCGACCCTTGCTGCAATCGTCAAAGATGAGAGTTTAGTAGACATTAATATATTGCAATTCATTGTTGGCGGAGATCAGCCTCACCTTGGAGAACATCCCAATCGGTTTCGCACAACGACGAATTTTGCATTTGACAAGGCCTTGCAAAAAATACGTCAGGGTATTGCTGACTATGTACCGGTTTCTGCCTCAAACGTTAATCGTTTGTTTGTTGAGCGACTAGTACCCGTTGATATTGCTATTATCAAAGTCACTCCACCTAATAAACAGGGAATGTGTAACTTAGGTATGGGCGTTGATTTTACGCGAGAATCGGTCATGGCAGCCAAGGTTGTCATTGCAGAGGTGTCTGAGTATATGCCTTGGACGAGTGGAAACTCGTTAATACATACCGATGACATCGATTGGTGGATTGAACATAATGCTCGGCTCCTGACGGCAGAAGAATTGTTTCCTAAGCTGAATAAAAATGTACTTTCTCAGCCAGTGCTGACCAAAATAGCCCACAATGTTGTTAGCGAAATACCCGACGGAGCCACGCTTAAATTTGATTTAAATATCGCAGTTAATCAACTTGTACCTTTCTTAAAAGGAAAGAAAGACTTAGGCCTACACACAGATTTGTTGACGGATGAACTCTTACAACTTATCAAATTAGGTGTGATCAATAATACTAAAAAAAACCTTCAGCGTGGCAAAACTGTGGTGAGTCATGCAAGTGGTGGTAATGCATTATTTCGCTATATTCATGATAATCCGGAAGTTGAGTTTCACTCGCTCTATAAAATTAATCGTATCGACCAAATTGCTCAACAAGATAATCTCATTGCGATTGTTGGCGCTCTTAAAGTTGATTTGAGCGGACAAGTGGCCGTTGATTCTGTTGGCAGTCGATTTTACACAGGCGTTGGTAGCTCGGATGACTCTATTCGTGGCGCAGGATATTCAAAAGGAGGTAAGCCAATCGTGGTGCTTCCTTCTACCAGCGTGAATGGTAATGCAAATATCTTGTTTGCTCTACCAAAGGGCACGGGCGTGACTATTACTCGCCAAGATGTTCACTATGTTATCACTGAATATGGCACTGCCTTTCTTTTTGGTAAAAGCATTCGCCAACGCTGCTTGGCGCTAATTGATATAGCTCACCCAGACTGTCGCAAGGATTTATTAGAGCAAGCTAAGAATAGTTTTTACATCCACGGTGAACAATCCGGAAATTCTTACATATCTGCCTACCCTAAAATATTAGAATGTACACATCAGACTAATCAAGATAACGAGGTATTCGTTCGGGCAATTAAGGCTTTAGACGAAGATCGCTTGCGGGATTTTTTCCACAAATTATCGGATCAGAATGTCTACATGCGTTATTTCAGTCATTTACGCTCTTTGCCACAAAAAGTCTTAAAACAGTTCTCGGACATCGACTATGCTAAAAATATGGCATTGGTTGTTCTTTATCCACCGCAAAGTATTCAACAAGAAATTGTTGGTATTGGCCAGTGGTTTATTGACGCACACGCGGGGGTGCCCGAGATTGCGCTACAAATTCGCGATGATTGGCAAGGGCAAGGTCTTGGCTATTTTATGTTTTTGAGGCTAATAAAAATTGCTAAATCATATGAGATTCGACAATTAAAGGCTGATGTTCTGATTGACAATACGGCAATGAACCGAATATTTGAAAGGTCTGGCATTCCTTACCAGAGAAAAGCAGAATTAGGCATATATAGTTATGTTTTTAATCTAATTCCGAGAACCTGACATTTCGACTTTGATTCAGTCGGGTTTTTGCAAAGTAAGGAATATTTCGCAGTCAAAAACCTTTACCTTATATCCGCTTTACCTGCTGGTAATTGTTAACATACCTGTTGAATAAATCAGGAATGTGTATTATTTTGTCTACACCTAAAAAACCAGTTCTTCATGAGTTCGTAAGTGAATACAGATTAGCTTTATTTCATGTTTGGGCAAAAGTTATGATTAGCGTCGACTCCAATATTGTTGCTCTGAAGCCCCTTTTATTGTGCTAAAAATCTATTGGTTTTGTGTTTCGACACTCTTAAATTGACATGTAACAAGGTATCCCATGACTACTGTAAAAAATGCGATTTTTGTAGCGCTTTTGTGTTTCGGTTTTTCTATGCAAAATGTTTATGCAGAGTTGCCTTCTGGCAAACATCAATTTTTATTTTCTGAATGGTCAGGCAGTCCATTAAAGGTGTGGGCTTATACCCCAAGCAACTACGCGCCCAGCAGCAAAATATTGTTTGTTATGCACGGCGTTAAGCGCGATGCCGACCGCTATCGTGATGAATGGGCAACATTGGCAGAGCAGCACAATTTACTGTTAATTGTCCCGCAGTTTAGTCAACAGGACTTTGCTGGTGCGCTCGGATACAATTTAGGCAATGTTTTTGTAAATGACAAATATGAGCAAACTCACCCTAAAGAGCTATGGGCATACTCGGCAATTGAACCCTTATTTGATTATGTAAAGTCGACATATGCAAATACAAACGATACCTATAAGTTATATGGTCATTCAGCAGGCTCTCAGTTTGTGCATCGTTTTGTCTTTTTCGTGCCGCAGTCTAGGGCCTCAAAAGTTGTCAGTGCAAATGCAGGATGGTATACCGCGCCTGATTTCAATATTGACTTTCCTTACGGATTAAAAAACACGCCAATTACACCAAAAAGTCTAACTGCGTCACTGCAAAAACCGGTGGTTATTTTGCTCGGGGAGGCCGACAACGATCCTAAGCATTCAAGTTTGCGCAGGGCGGCCCCCGCTATGTTGCAAGGAAAGCATCGGTTTGCACGTGGACAATATTTTTTTAATCTAGCGAAACAGGCATCACAGCAAAATCGAGTGCCCTTTAAATGGCTGCTAGCAACAGTACCTGAGGTGGGGCATAAAAATGGCCTAATGGCGCAGGCTGCGATTATTTACTTTGTTGATTAACTTTTAAAGCACGGCATGGGTTACAAACGACAAGCAGCCTCAAAATCATACTACCCTACCTCACTATCTCATGTTCAATGTTTTGACCTGATGCCTGTTGCCGACGATACTGTTGCCACCAAGAATATTGTCCGAAAAAACACATAATCAAAAATGTAAAATACAGGACCGAAGTAGGGTATAAACCTTTTTGCATATAGATAAAAATTGCTACCACATTTACCACTATCCAAAATACCCAGTTAAACAAATGACGGCGAGTGAGTAACCATTGCGCGACTAAACTGGTGCACGTTGTAAAAGCATCCGCATAAGCGAAGCTAGCATCAGTGTAAGTGTGCATTAAGTAGCCTAAAATAAAAGTTCCTGTTATCGCAACGCCCGACCACAGCGCTAGATCTTTAGATGACGAGGGGTGTACAAGCAACTCTGGCATTTGCTTGTTGTGTGAATTTGTGTGTTGCATCCAATTCCACCAGCCATAAAACTGCAGGCCCATATACACCACATGCAAGCCGGCATCTGAATACAATTTGGCACCAAAAAATATATAGGCGAACAAACTTACCTGAATAAAGCCAAAGAACCAACACCACATACTGCGCCGAATAATCAGAAATACACAAATAAAACCTGCTACCGATGCAATTATTTCAAGAGGACTCGCCCCTATAAAACCAGTAATAAATTCTTGCATTGTCATGAGCTAGAGCCAGTGTTTTAGTTAAAGATTATTATGAACCATATTTTATCAGGATAAAATGTGCAGCTCCAATTATCTATCTTCATTTCTTGATAAGTTAAACGTTTACGTCTGATGCCTCTTGCGCGCCGACATCGAAAACCCGTTTGTAGCGGTCGATTTCCAACGTCGGCCCCATAGCTTTGTTGGGATTGTCAGACAGTTTCACGGTTGGTTTTCCATTCGCAGAAACGGCTTTACAAACCAACGAAAAAGGTGATAACGCATCATTGGACACAAGTCCTCGAAAATCGTTAGTTAGCAAAGTGCCCCAACCAAATGAGACTCGAACGCGACCTGCAAATTGTTGTTGTAATTCAATAATTTTATGAACGTCTAAGCCATCGGAAAATATCACCAGCTTTTGGGTAGGATCTTCACCACGCGATTTCCACCAGTTGATCGCCATTTCAGCGCCCGTTGCGGGATTACCACTATCAACGCGAATACCGGTCCAACCTGCCAACCAATCAGGTGCATCTTTTAAAAAGCCCGAGGTCCCATAAGTGTCCGGCAGGATCACGCGCAGATTGCCGTCATATTCGTCCTGCCAGTCGGCTAGAACCTTGTAAGGCGAATTACGCAGCGTCGCGTCGTCTTCGGCTAAGGCTGAATAGACCATGGGTAATTCGTGGGCGTTCGTACCTATGGCTTCCAGTTCCCGGCGCATCGCGATCATACAGTTAGAGGTACCGACAAACTTGTCTTTGAGTCCCTCTTGCATTGCCTGAACACACCAGTCTTGCCAAAGATACGAATGGCGTCGGCGTGTGCCAAAATCGGCGATCCGCAGGTCGGCAACCCCACGTAGCGCCTCGACCTTTTGCCAAAGCTTGGTCATGGCACGAGCATAAAGCACCTGAAGTTCGAACTTGCCCATTCCTTTGAGAACTGCGCGGCCGCGCAACTCCATTAGTACAGACAAGGCGGGAACTTCCCAAAGCATAACTTCAGGCCACGCCCCTGCAAAAGTTAATTCATATTGACCGTCGCGTTTTTCGAGGTGGTAGGGCGGCAAACGCAGACCTTCGAACCACTCCATAAAATCAGGCCGGAACATCTGGCGTTTGCCGTAAAACGTGTTGCCACGCAACCACGTGCTTTCGCCCCTGGTTAAAGAAAGTGAGCGGATATGATCCAACTGTTCGCGCAATTCGCCCTCGTCGATTAGTTCGGCTAGTTTGACATGTTTTGAGCGGTTGATCAGGCTAAAAGTCACCTGCGTGTGAGCATTTTTGCGGAAAACAGACTGGCACATCAATAACTTATAGAAGTCAGTATCAATAAGTGAGCGGACGATCGGGTCTATCTTCCACTGACGATTCCAGACTTGGGTAGCAATATCAATCATGTTTAAGCTTCACTCCGGCAGCGTGCATCTGAAACAGCGCGGCGTCTAGGGATCCGTCCAGGTCGATACTGCGGCAGGCGTTCATATCGACGGTGACTTTGAAGCCTAATCTAGCAGCATCAAGCGCAGAATAGGCGACGCAGAAATCGGTGGCAAGGCCGACAATGGTAAGGGTGTCGAGGCCACGCGTGCGTAAGTAACCTTCAAGGCCTGTGGGGGTTGTTTTGTCGTTCTCGAAAAAGGCAGAGTAGCTGTCTATCTGGGGACGAAATCCCTTACGAATGATCAGATCAGCGGTCTGTGTTTTAAGGCCGTTATGAAATGCTGCGCCATCTGTGCTTTGGATACAATGATCAGGCCATAAAACTTGAGAGCCATAGGGCATGTCGATTACGTCATAGGCGGATTTGCCATTATATGACGAGGCGAACGATTTATGTCCTCTAGGATGCCAGTCTTGGGTCAAGATACGTGCGGCAAAGTCGGGCAGCATGGCGTTTATGGGAGCGACAATGGTGTCTCCATCTAGCACGGCCAATGCGCCATTTGGGCAAAAATCATTCTGAACGTCAATGACGATCAGTGCTTCATTGGATGGTCGTATGATAAATCTCCCTTGGCTTCAAATATATGAAGTATTACGTCAAATGTTTCAAAAGGGTAAACACTATATCTGATCTATGCAACGAAGTTTATTAAACTCAGTCACAGCCATCACATTGTATGCCAACTAGAATTGAGTAACTTACGCCTTATAGCCCTTTACATGTGGTAATAACACAGCATTGCAAACGCCATAAGGCAATTCGTAAAACCACTTTGGTATAATACATAGAATAACCATTAACGGCATCGAGTATCACAATAAATCATTAGGTTATAACTTAATTTATTAACGCATATACTTATATGCGAAAGGTGTAAATCGACAATAAAGCTTCATATTTAAAGGCATAATTACGCGCTTTTTGAGCTAAAAGATAAGCATTTAAGCTATCATGCTAAATTGTAACTATGCTTAAAGTTTGGCAAAACTAGTGATAAAAAATAGCATACTATTGAAACCAGAATGGGCGGTTTGCTGTTGTTAGCAATTGGATTTTTTTAGGCAGCTTTTCCGACAAAGGATAAATAAGATAGCCTAATCATGTATAGTAGTTTAGGGTGATTTATAGGTGTTGCTTGCAAAACTTCGCCCTCTCCCGCTTTATAAATTCGGAAATATCAATAACAAAATCCCGTGTCAATATGTGATTGGTGACTTTTGTCACTTGTTTGAAATTAAGGTTTGTAGAATTATAACCACAAGCATTAGCCCATTGAGGATTAACCGCTATGGTTCATAACACACAAAACAGCTTAACAAGTAGCATAAACAAAACCCAAATCCTCAACAACACATCAAGACTTGTTGCCAAAAACCTAAAGAAATCGTACGCAAACGTTGAGGCAATTGCGGGTATAAACTTAGATATTTCAGCCCCAGGCGTGTTTGCTATTCTAGGGCAAAACGGTGCTGGCAAAACTTCTTTGATAAAATGCGCGCTGGGATTAGAAAAAATATCCTCAGGATTGCTTCACACCATGGGCCATAAGCCAGGTGCCTTAAAAGCCAAGCAAAAAACGGGCGTTATCCTGCAAGACTCTGACCTACCTGAATCACTTACCGTAAAAGAACATATTCAATTATTTGCTAGCTACTATCCTATGCCTTTTTCGGTAAACCAAACTATTGAAATGTGTGATTTAGGTAGCTTTGCACACAAACGTTATAAGAAACTGTCGGGCGGACAAAAAAGAAGAGCACAGTTTGCCCTAGCAGTGGTAGGAGATCCTCAGCTTATCTTCTTAGATGAACCTACCACAGGTTTAGATATTGAAGCCAGACGCAATTTGTGGTCGGTCATTCGAGAATTTGCAAACAAAGGTAAGACGATTGTCCTCACCACGCACTATTTGGAAGAAGCCGACAATTTAGCCGACCGAATAATGGTAATGAACGCTGGCAAAATTGTGGCTGATGCAACACCTAAGGATATTCACAAAGAGGTAAGTGGCTCCATTGTGCGCTGCCACACAAACTTATCACCCGATATATTACAAAAACTTGCTGGCGTAAGCGGGGTAGTTATTTCAGGGCGTTATAGTGAATTACGCACCACCTTAGCCAATCAAACCTTAGTTGCGCTGTTAAGCTTAGATCCAACGCTTAGCGACCTCAGCGTTAGCCAACCAAAATTAGAAGATATATTCGGTGAATTAACCGGCAACTCGGCCACTGAAAAAGGAGAGATAAAATGAGTAGCATAATGAAGTCGTTTAGCCTTGAAGCAGGCGCCGAATTATTAAAAGCATTGCGCGCACCAGAATTCATTGTCCCTACCCTAGGTATGCCAGTTGCCTTTTATGTGCTGTTTGCTATTGTGCTGCCAAGCAACGGCGACAGCGCGGCTTACCTATTATCCACATTCGGTGTATTTGCCGTGATGGGGCCTGCTGTATTTGGATTTGGTATTACCGTTGCGAATGAGCGAGACAAAGGCTGGCTGTCACTTAAGCGCGCCGCGCCCAGTAGAGGCTTTAGTTATATTGGCGCAAAGGTATGTTCTACCCTTTTGTTCTCTAGCATTTCATTAGCCATTATATACGCCGTGGCGGGCTTTGGCGCAGGTGTAGAATTACCAACTCCGGTGTGGTCTTTGCTGTTATTGACACATGTATTAGCCACATTTCCTTTCATATTGTTAGGGCTATGCATCGGGTTTTTATGTAACGGAAACGCGGCGGTTGCAATATCCAACGTATTTTTTTTGGCCTTTGCCGCGCTTGGTGGCCTGTGGATACCCATTATGTTGTTTCCAGCGGGCTTGCAAACATTTGCGCAGTTTTTACCCAGCTATCACTTAAGTGAAATTGCCTTAGCTGTGTCGTCTGCGCCAGGCGAGCGAGATATTGCCTATCACCTTTTAATCATTAGCATCATAACAATTTTTTTGTTAGGAGCAACTGCCCTGGCGTGGACAAAACAACGTAACGCATAATTTGATTAGCAACGTGATTTACAGTCCGATTCATCACACTTTTAGTCACACTATTTATAAAAGAGAAAAATCATGATTCGATATATATTTTTAGTGGCCACCATGGTTGTGGTAACTATACTGGTTATTTTAATTACCGTTTTGCCAAGCCCTTCTGTTACTTCTAATGTGCTTAAAATAAATAGGCCCGCAATACAACCAAAGTCACAAACAGACGCGCAGGAAGATGCCCACAGACAAAACAACATAATTTTTACCCACGTGAATATATTTGACGGGGGTAATGTAACAAGCAATCAAACATTAGTGGTATCACAAGGTAACATTGCCAGCATTACGAATGCAGCAGATGCGAAAATGAGCATTACACAAGGATATTTAACAGTAGATGGCAGCGGCCTAACATTAATACCGGGCATTATAGATGCGCATACCCACACTTATGGAAATGGACTTAGCGATGCACTTCGTTTTGGCGTTACTACACACTTAGATATGTTTGGCACTGAAGAAACACTGAGTAACACCCGCGAGGCTCGTAAAGCACTTTTGCCCACTTCTCAAGCCGACTTATATAGCGCAGGCACTATGGCCACCGTTGAAGGCGGTCACGGCACTCAATATGGTTTTAAAATAGACACTATTGATAGTTTCGACGAAATTGCTAAATGGGTAAGCTTGCGCAAGCAAGCAGGCTCTGATTACATAAAATTAGTCTATATGCCCTATCAACACTATATGCCTAGTCTAAACCGCGAGTTCGCCAAAGAAGTGATAAACCAAGGACATTTGCAAGGCATGCAAGTACTTGCGCACATTTCTACGCACAAAGCCGCACAAGACATGATTGAAGACGGAATTGATGGCCTGGTACACATTTTTGCCGACAAACTTGCCAGCAATGAATTAGTCGCATTAGCCAAACAAAACGGCGTATTTATTATTCCAACTTTAGCGGTAATAAGCGCTGTGGATAAGCGTAAGCTTAGTCAAACATTGATCAACAATCAGGATGTGAGCCCGTTCTTGTCTGCACAACAAAAAGCGACATTAGCTGCAGACTTTGGCACAAAAATGCCAGGCTTTAAATACGATATTGCGCAGCAAAACGTAAAGCGCTTCTTTGACGCTGGCGTGCCTATATTATCGGGTTCCGATGCGCCTAACCTTGGCACCGCATATGGTATAAGTGCGTTGCATGAAATAGTATTGTTGGTAGCAGCTGGACTCTCGCCACAGCAAGCGTT
>JBLHMY010000043.1:0-15159 GCA_047621065.1 Glaciecola sp.
GGGGGCTTACTAAACGCTTGCCAGCATCACTAACCTTGTATAGTGAAATTGTTAAGTGGGCGAGTCATCCTATTACTTTACAAACCTTTGTGCCAGGTGACAACATTCGCACTTATATTGTAGGTCATTTAATTATTTCAGCAAAAATTGAGGAAAGTTGTACTCAACCAAGTTTTATAAAAGGCGGCTTTGCAGAGCAAAAGCCATCGCTCGTTAGCGACTATAGAGAGGCGGCAAGCGTAAAGTTAATTCCTTTTAAATTACCTATTGCCATGCAACAGCTTGCGATAAGAATAATGCGCGCTTTTCATCTACAATACACGGCTATAGATTGGCGATTAGACCCACATGGTAATTTTTTCTTTTTAGAGGCAAACCCAGCGCCGTTATTTGTAGCAGCCCAAGCACAGCTTGGTGTTGACCTTGACCGTGCAATTGTTGACTTGATGTTTGCCTAAGATTTGCCAGAAAGAAATCATGCAACAAATGAACGCTTGTACTTATTTAGGAAAAACATGCACTAAAGATGACAATTGCGATATCATTACTGCTAATAATATATTTTATATAGAATATCTATTCAAGGACGTGGTTTGATTTTCATTCGCTTTTCATTGTTAGCCCTTATCGCACTAAGCAATATATTATTGAGTCCAACAGCGCAGGCCTCAGCTTATGTAGGCACCCAAGACAAACAGTTGCATTACGATTTACAAACCTTAGTTGAATGGGGATATTTGGATGCCGCAGTATCTACATTCCCAGTTCCATGGAAAGGGGTTGCCAGTGATTTATCTGAACTTTCAGCGCAGGGGATGTCTTTTCGGCCGCAGCAAGCCTATTTGCGTCTAAATCATTATTTGAATCTGAATAAACAACAAGGCAGACGTTTTATTACCCTACAGGGCGCCAGCGACGATGTTCGCTTTCGCAGCTTTGACGATGGGGTTGAAAGTACCAATAAAATTACTATTTCGAATGAGTTTTATTATGGTCACTGGTCAGGTCAAATTGCCGTTTCGTACACAGGTAGCGGCGCCAGTAGTACCTATTACGACAACAGTTTTCTTGCTTATCAATTTGGCGATTGGAATTTACGTGTAGGTTCGATTGACCAATGGTGGGGGCCAGCGCAATCAACTAGCTTAATTATGAGTAATAATACGCGTCCAATCAAAGCTATTGCACTTTCTCGCTCGGTAAACACAACGTCACAAAGTCCGTGGTTAAGTTGGATGGGCCCTTGGTATTTAACCACCCAAATGGGTCAGTTTGAAGAACGGCGCGCGGTACCTAATGTAAATGTGTTTATGAATAGATTTAACGCCCGCCCATTGAAAGGGCTAGAAATTGGCTTTTCTTGGGTAGCAATGTGGGGTGGCGAAGGAAGTAATGAAGGTTTTGAGGAGTTTATTGAGCTAGTAACGTTTCAAAACATCTGCCCTGGCGAGTCTATCAACTGTGACCCTTCAGTGAGATCTAAACGTGGAAACCATATTGCAGGCTTTGATGTTAGCTATACGGCACAATTGTTTGATCGTCCCGTAACCTTTTACGCCCAGCGAGTTGGTGAAGATTCAGTAGACGGTTATAAAATTACCGACAACGCTAACATGGTGGGCATATCGACATATTGGCAAGGTGCTAAAATCTTTGTAGAAACAAGTGACACTAATATTGCCTGCGGTCAAAATGAAAGTGCCTTTAATTGTTATTATGAACATAGCACATACACCGACGGCTACAGAATGTATGGTCGTACATTAGGCAGTACATTTGACAGCGACGCTAAACAAATAACATTAGGTTCAAACATTCGCTTTAGTAACGGCGATATAATGGAAGTATACGTGCGCAGCGCTGAGCTAAATAAAGATGGCTCCAGGCCATCGCCGGTTATCACTCGGGGCAATAGTGAAGAAGTCCTCGAAATTTCTGGGTTCTATCAAAAACCTTTTGGAGACTGGTTGCTCAAAGCTGGTGGCTCCATCGCTAATCGAAAGTTCGATATGCTGGATGATCGCGTTGATAGTCTAATTTATGCAAAGGCTCAATATGCGTTTTAATTCCACATGGCGCAGATGAATCCCGCCAAAAGAGTTGCCATCATTATCGACTCTTTAGCCGGTGGTGGTGCTGAAAAGGTAATGTTAACGCTAGCTGAGCATATGGCGAGTATGGGCCACAAGGTCACGCTCTTTTCCTTAAGAAACGCCTCGCAATATGATGTTCCAAGCACAATTAACGTGGTTTTTCCCTTCCAATCTTATAGCCGCAGACTAAGAGGTTTTTTTAACCGACCTGCGCTTGCTAACATGCTTGAAAAAAACGTTAAACAAATTGAAGATGCAGATAAACCTTTTAACCTTACGCTAGTAAATTTGCATGAGAGCTATCGAATAGTCAGTGCTTGTAATTTAAATCATTGTTTTTATGTTATTCACAACTCCTATGTGCAAGAACTGAAGCGCGAAAAACTGCTAGGACCGGTTAAGTATTTTCAAATGCGTAAAATACTTAGCTATTTAGATAAAAAGAACTTAATAGCTGTCTCCAAAGGTGTTGCCAGTGAATTGAAAAGTGCCGATTTATTTTCAGCAAGCTCGGTTACCCACATATATAACCCATTTGATATTGCTAATATCAAAACCTTATCACATGAGTACGAACCTAACATTGAGGATATTGAGGCGCCTTATATATTGCATGTGGGCCGAGCCGCAAAAGCAAAGCGCCATGATCTTCTGTTTAAAGCGCTACAAAAGGTAGACCCTAAATATAAGCTTGTTTGTTTAAGCAAAAATGAAAAAAAACTAAAAAAGTTAGCTGAAAAATATCACGTAGAAGATCGTCTTATTGTTATAGGTTTCACGCAGAATCCTTATGTATGGATGCGTCAAGCAACCCTCACCATATTAAGCTCTGATTATGAAGGATTGTCGATGGTATTGATTGAATCTTTATTGTGCGACACACCCGTAGTATCGACCAACTGTCCGCATGGACCAAGTGAGATTTTGCAAAACGAGCTGTTACCTTTTCTTGTGCCTACCAATGATAGTAAGGCCTTAGCGAAGGCTATAAACGAGGCTATAATAAACAAACCGAGAATAAACAATATTCCTATTTTGCAAGAAGTCGCCTGCGAAAAAATAACTAAGCAATATTTAGATTTATGTAGCGACTAAACAAACAGCCATTAAACAGTTCTGTATTAATGGACTTAACACAGAACTTTGCTTTAATTGGCGTAGCTATGTCTTAACTACAAAATAAATCGTGATAAATCTTCGTTGTCTACCAGTGCTTGCAAATGGTCGTTTACATATGCGTCGTCAATAACATAAGACTCGCCAGACTTGTCAGATGCATCAAACGAAATTTCTTCCATTAAACGTTCTAGCACTGTGTGCAGACGTCTGGCACCGATATTTTCGGTTTTCTCATTAACTTGCCAAGCGGCTTCAGCAATGCGCTTTATACCCGATTCATCAAAAGTAATGGTTACGCCCTCAGTGGCTAACAATGCTCTGTATTGCTCGGTTAACGATGCTTTTGGTTCGGTTAGTATACGTATAAAATCGTTGGTGGTTAAAGCTGATAGCTCTACGCGAATAGGCAAACGACCTTGTAATTCAGGAATAAGATCAGACGGCTTAGACATTTGAAAAGCACCAGAGGCGATAAACAAAATATGATCTGTTTTTACCATACCGTGCTTAGTAGACACCGTAGAACCTTCGACTAATGGCAGTAAATCACGCTGAACACCTTCGCGCGATACATCGGCTCCGCTATTACCCTCGCGTTTACAAATTTTGTCAATTTCGTCTATAAAAACAATCCCGGTTTGCTCAAGAGATTCAATTGCAGTCTCTTTTAAATCGTCTTGGTTAATGAGTTTTGCAGACTCGTCTTCAACTAATAATTTAAACGCGTCTTTTATCTTTAGCTTTTTCTTTTTCTTTTTATCACCCGATAAGTTTTGAAACATACCTTGCAATTGATTGGTCATTTCTTCCATACCAGGAGGGGCCATGATTTCTACGCCCACTTGTGGCAGGGACACATCAATTTCTATTTCTTTATCATCGAGAGTGCCCTCGCGTAATTTCTTCCTAAAAACTTGACGAGTGCCTTTTTCTTCTGAGGGTTGTTTATCACCAAATGAGTTTTCTGCCGGCGGGATCAGGATATCTAAAATACGATCCTCAGCCGCCTCTTCGGCGCGGTATTTAACTTTTATAGCGGCATTTTCTTTGGTCATTTTTACCGCAATATCGGCTAGGTCGCGAATAATAGTTTCTACTTCCTTGCCCACATAACCAACTTCTGTAAATTTAGTCGCTTCTACTTTAATGAACGGCGCATTTGCTAGTTTCGCTAAGCGCCGCGCTATTTCAGTTTTACCTACCCCAGTAGGGCCAATCATAAGAATGTTCTTAGGGGTAACTTCTTGACGAAGTTCTGGCTCAAGCTGCATTCTTCTCCAACGATTACGAAGCGCTATGGAGACCGCTCGTTTAGCGTCCGCCTGACCAATAATATGCTCGTCAAGCGCATGTACAATTTCTCTGGGCGTCATTTCAGACATTATTATTCCTTATTGAACGTAATTAACAGGGCGCTTAGTGCACTACCACCTGTTTTTAATAGTCGAGAGTTTCTATGGTTTGATTACCATTTGTAAATACACAAATGTCAGCTGCTATCGACAATGCTTTTTGGGCAATTTCAGACGCCCCTAATTCAGTATTATTTAACAAAGCCGTTGCCGCAGCTTGCGCATACGGGCCGCCGGAACCTATTGCAATCAGGTCGTTTTCGGGCTGAATCACATCGCCATTTCCCGTGATAATAAAAGAACCACTATGGTCAGCTACAGCCAACAGCGCTTCTAACCGTCTAAGCGCACGGTCGGTGCGCCAGTCTTTTGCCAACTCCACAGCAGCTTTGGTAAGATGACCTTGATGCTTTTCAAGTTTACTTTCAAATCGTTCAAATAAAGTAAACGCATCAGCTGTTCCCCCTGCAAAACCAGCAAGTACTTTGTTATGATATAAACGCCGCACTTTGCGCGCGTTACCTTTCATTACGGTGTTGCCAAGCGATACTTGACCATCTCCAGCTACTACAACTTGGTTGCCCCTGCGAACTGAAACAATAGTAGTCATTATTTTCTCCTACGGGCAACCCAAAAACGTGGGCACCGTCTAATTTTAGTGGAATATTCAAATGAGCTCTTCAAATACACTGCACAAATGAGCGTTCTGAACAACAAAGGCCTCTTTTGAAGCCTTACATGCAAAGTAATCTGTAGTAAAGAGGTGGGGTGGTTGTTGAGGTTTTCAAGCCATCAATCGCAAGATATTAGTAATAGCTTATTCCGCGCTAACGTTAAGCTATCATTAACAAGCCGCAAAAATACATTACCAAATTTTACAGCCATTTACATTCGCATTTCGAAGTTGATGACGGTGTCTTTCTGCACTACGTTTACGTTCGTAAGGGCCCAACACTACTCGATACCACAAACCATTTTGCCCGTCACTGGTGAGTATTCGTGATTCTAAGCCTTGAAAAGCAATTTTGGCTCGCAGCGTTTGTGCTCTGTCAATCGTTCTAAAAGAACCACATTGCATAATAAAGTCTTTATCTCTTGTGAGAGGTCCTGTTGCGTCTACTTCAACCGAGTAATCGGGTAAAGAATCTATGTATGCCCATTCTTCGTCGCCAAGCACTGGTAAGTCGGGCAATTTTTCAAGCTCTAATGAGTCGTTTGAATTTGATAAAGGCAAATTATCTGCATCGCTGCCAACGGCATTAGCAGTGTCGCGCTGCGAACCCAGGCCAGTGTTGTGTTCACCATTGTCACTTACATCAATAGCCTGAAGCCGATACAGGCCGAAAATAAACAAGCCGACCACAACCAAAGATACCGAGATTTTTATCCAAGGCAGAACAGTATTGTGAGCCGCTCGCGGATTACGTGCATTGCGTTTTCGAGCAGGCTTTTTTGCCTGAGGTCTTTTTACGTAGTCTTTTGGAGCCATAATATATTAATACTTTTTATAATTGAGAGAAACCGCGTTTGCGTAAACGCGACTTATTAGTATAGAAAATTTGACGCACAATTGCTTTAGTTTTTAACTAAAATCGGTTGGCATCACATCTAGGCTCCAGCGCATTTTGGCTGCTAGCTTGTGCTGACCAAGAGCTTGCTTAACTTGCGTCATGGCTTTATTTAGGTACTTATGGGAACTACTTTGTGCCACAGTAATGAATCGAAATCTTGTTTGCTTCTTCTCAACGCCTGCCGGAAAGGGGCCAACATAGGTAAGTTGGCTGAATTGGCCCAACAGCTGATTAGCATATTGCATAAATGCAATAATAAGCGCCCTGTCGGCATGCTCCACCCTTAATGCGACCTGCCAAACCAACGGTGGCAATTTTGCACTGTTGCGCTCTTGCAATAATAAACGAGAAAACTGTTCATAACCGTTATTGACCAAATCTTGCAATAAGGGATGACCCACCTGATAACTTTGTAGCCATACTTCGCCTGGTTTATTTGCCCTGCCTGCTCGCCCGCTGAACTGCGTGACCAGTTGCGCCAGCTTTTCGGGTGCACGAAAATCACTGCTAAACAGAAAAGAGTCTACGTTTAAAATGATGGCCAAAGTCACATTGGGAAAATGATGTCCTTTAGACAATATTTGTGTCCCAACTAACAGCTGATGTTTATTTTGCCCAATAGCCGTTAGCAACTCATTCAGCTTTCGTTTGCCCCGCGTAGAATCACTGTCAATACGCACACACGAAAAATCAGCAAAACGTTTAGCCAACATATCTTGAATTTGCTCAGTACCAACGCCTTGCGTAGTAATATTACTTGAACGGCATTGACGACAGTTATGAATGTAGTCTTGGTATTGACCACACCTATGACATTGTAAATTGTGCGTTGTTAAATGCACGGTAAAAGGATTGTCACAGTCTACGCAGCTTTCAACATGACCACACTGTTTACAAATGAGCGCAGGGGCATAACCTCTGCGATTCACATAAATGAGAACCTGATTGCCTTGTTTTAACTGCTGTTCAATACGCACCAGCATACTCGGCGCAATACCGGCATCAAGAGGCACGCCAGTTAAATCCAGAAGATGCTGGGTAGGTAAGCTTGCGCTACCGGCACGCTGCTTCAAAGTTAGGTGTCTAAATTTATGACTAAGGGCATTGTGCAAACTTTCAAGCGATGGCGTAGCGCTGCCAAGCACTAGGCTAATATTGGCTTGCATTGCCCTATAAGCAGCAACGTCTCTGGCGTGATACCGCAAAGTATCTTGTTGTTTAAAGGATTCATCGTGTTCTTCATCTACGATGATCATGCCTGGCTTAGCTAAAGGCAAAAATACCGCAGAACGCGTGCCAATTATAATGCCTATTTGGTTATATTTTGCCTGCTGCCACACCTGTAAACGTTCATGGTCGGTTAAGGCGGAATGCCATACCGCTACAATGTCCCCAAAGCGCTGTTGAAAACGACGCACGGTTTGCGGCGTTAAGCCAATTTCAGGCACCAATATTAATACTTGCTTGCCTTGCAGTAATACATCCTCAATAACTTGTAGATAAACTTCAGTTTTCCCGCTTCCGGTTACGCCTTCAAGTAAAAAAGCCGTAAACTCGCTGGCTTGATTAATGCTTGCTATGGCAATAGCTTGTTCTGGGTTTGCACGCTTTTTGTCACCTAGTACAATTTGTCTTGGCCATTGGCCTTGCTTAGGAACTGTTTGTTCAATATGAGCAAAATTCTTATCAAGAAGGCCTTTTACTATGCCCGGTGAAAACGCAGCCTTTGCTTGTTTAAGTAACAAAGGCTGCGTTTGCAATGCTTGAAATAAAGTATATTGACGCTTACTTTTATGTAGTTTGATTGCGTCTTCTTTAGAAATCTTTTTCGCCTGCAGCAATGCCAATAGAGGTAATTCCGCGCTGGTCGTTTTTAGCGTTTCTATTTCACAAATACTGTTAGCTTCACCTTCAATTACACTATCATTTATAACGACAGGTTTTTCAGTACTTACTTTGCGTAAAAGTACCGGTAACATGCTGGCATATACTTCTCCTAGTGGATAAATATAAAAGTTGGCGATCCAAGTTGCGAGTTTTATCATGTTCGTTGAGAAAATAGGCGCTTTGTCTATTACCTTCACAATCGATTTGATTTTTTCCGCTTTATAGTCTGTTGTTGGGGCAGTGCCCATTATTATGCCAACTAAGTTCTTTTTGCCAAAAGGCACCACAACTCTGCAACCAGTTTGAAAAATCTGTATATTGTTTGCATCAAAGGAATACTCAAACACCCTATGCAAAGGCACAGGTAATGCTACTTGCACAAAAGCAAGAGTGGCTTGTTTAGATGCTTTTAAGTGGCTTGATGACATGGTTTTAAAATTAAAAACGTACCTAGTAAATGCTATAGCGGGTTAAAGGGCTACTGTTTAATAGTGTGACTGAAGTATCGAAGGTAGTCCAAACAAATTAGTTTATAAACTAGCATATATTGTCACCAGTAAATACGATCATAAATGAACCAATTCACACTTGTTACTCAATAAGCGTTAATCGTTGCGATGGATACCTAACATATGGGCATAAATATACCGGCCGTATAAAGATAATGCTTGCTCCACTTGCTTAATTTGTATAATATTCGCCCTCGAAATTTCCGAGTATAGAAAAATCTGTACTCACATTTAATTAACTTCGCTTGGTGTGCAACTTCGGGTTGTATAGCGAGGCGGCCTTAAATAAAAAAGGTATCCCATGAAAGCCAATATTCATCCTATTTACGAAGAAATAACAGCAACGTGTTCTTGCGGCAACGTAATGAAAGTTCGCTCTACTATGCGTAAAGACATCAACCTTGACGTATGTTCTGCATGTCATCCATTCTACACTGGTAAGCAGCGTACAGCTGATACTGGTGGCCGTGTAGATCGCTTTAAAAAGCGTTTTGGCGCCATTAGCAAAAAGTAATTGCATTGCTCCTTGTCAAATGCGACATACTCTTTTAAAAACCGCATCCGCTGCGGTTTTTTTATGTCTGTAATAAGATGCGACGCGCGTACAAACTAAACTCAAAAGCAAGCCTTTAGTCTAATTAGTAACCACGCACCATTTAAGTGCTTTTTAGCACATTACGGCGCAAAAAAAAGGCTTGTTAACGCAGTTGACAGACAATAATGGGAAATACCTCAAACAATGAATTAAAGCCTTGTTATAGCCTATCATCTAGGGCTATTTATGCTATTGTGATCCAGCTTGCATGTTTTTCTCCATATTTTAACATAGCTTTTGTAAAGGACCCAACTCGAGATGTCTGATTTTCGCCAACGCGCTCTTGATTACCACGAATTCCCAAAACCCGGAAAAATCACTGTTGAACTATCAACACCTGCCGCAACCGTCGATGATTTAGCATTAGCCTACAGCCCTGGTGTAGCCGAACCTGTACGTGAAATTGCGGCCGACCCAAATGCTGCCTACCGCTACACCGGTAAAGGAAATTTAGTCGCTGTAATATCAAACGGCACCGCTATTTTAGGACTGGGGAATTTAGGCCCCTTAGCCTCAAAACCGGTCATGGAAGGCAAGGCATTGCTATTTAAACGCTTTGCCGGAATAGACTCTATCGACATAGAGGTTAAACACCGCACCACTGAAGAATTTATAAACACTGTGGCCAATATTGCAGATACCTTTGGCGGGATTAATTTAGAAGATATCAAAGCACCTGAATGTTTTGAAATTGAAAGAGAACTCATTAAACGCTGTAAAATCCCAATTTTTCATGACGACCAACACGGCACAGCCATTGTGACTGCGGCGGGAATGCTAAATGCGCTAGAAATTCAAGGCAAAGACATCAAAGAAGTCAAAATTGTGTGCTTAGGTGCAGGTGCTGCTGCTGTCGCGTGCATGGAGTTGTTAATTAAATGTGGTGCTCAGCGTGAAAAAATATACATGCTTGACCGCCAAGGCATTATCCACACTCGCCGAGAAGGCCTAACGGAGCACAAAGCTTTATTTGCCAACAACACCGACAAACGGACGCTTTTAGATGCCATGGAGGACGCCGATGTCTTTTTAGGCGTCTCAGGCCCCGATTTACTGCCGCCTGAAGCGCTTAAATTAATGGCACCAAATCCAATTGTATTTGCATGTTCAAACCCGGATCCTGAAATAAAGCCTGAACTTGCCTTAAAAGTGCGCCAAGACCTAATTATGGCCACCGGGCGCTCAGATTATCCAAATCAGGTAAACAATGTACTTTGCTTCCCGTTTATATTTCGCGGCGCATTAGACGTTCGTGCTTCGCAAATAAACGACGAAATGAAAGTGGCTGCTGTTGAGGCCATTCGTAGCGTTTCCAAAATGACCGTGCCTGAAGAAGTGTTACTAGCCAGTAATGTAAAGTCACTTGTATTTGGCAAAGATTATATTATTCCCAAACCTATGGATCCGCGTTTATGTAAAACAATTGCTACAGCAGTCGCAAAAGCCGCTATTGCATCGGGCGTTGCGCAAATTGAGTCATTGCCTGATAATTATTTGAGCGAATATTTGCCCATTTTTTAACGACTAAATTGAGCCCCCGCGTTAATTACAATGGGGGTTTTTTGTGATTTTCATGCAACTCGTACAACTTAGCTTCCTTTATAAAAGAATAGTACGCGGCCATCATCGATAGAATAAAACCTCGCCGCCCCGAGAATATTTTACGCTGAAAAAAATACTCTTTTATCAACGTAAGAAAAAATACCATGGTCAGTTTTACAGTGGAATAAGATTTACCTTTGTCGTACTTTTCTTGCGACTTTAGCGATGAGTAAAGATTATTTTTAGCGGTAATGGTTTCTATGGAGTCGTAACCATAATGGTCGAAAGCTTGGTTAATAAACACTTCTTTGCCATCGACCGTGGCACTTTCATGTGCCAACCTCGAATCGTCAAAGTGCGCTTTAGAACGCCTATATAGTCTATGATTGTTTGGTTTTTTGCTGAATGCTGACAGCGGCTGGCCCATAAATAAGTCGTTTCTCCAAAACCTAACGCTATCGGCAGTATCTTGCTCAATAATACCTTTGAATGCAGCTACCATATGGGTGTTAATTGCTTCATCTGCATCAAGGTTAAGCACCCATTCATGCTTACACAAGCTCATAGCATACTGCTTTTGCTTGGCATAGCCTTGCCACTCATGAAAATACGTTATTGCCCCATATTCTTTAGCAATCTGAGCGGTGCCATCAATACTACCCGAATCCACCACAATCACCTCGTCCATGTCAGCTACACTAATAAGTGTTTTGCGAATATGCTTTTCTTCATTTTTGGTGATAATGAAAACGCTAATAGGAAGCATCATAAGTCCTTGCTACGATTTAAGTTAAAACAATATTACTGCATAAACTAGCATTTTCTACATACAAAAGCACTCACCTTGCTAGCATCTTCCGCTTTGTATTAGCGCGCTATAACGCGGGTATTTGATGCACGTTAAGTTATTGCTAGTGCCTTCATTTTTTTGTAATAAGGCATTACTTCCTCAACCACTTCAAGCTGACTTTTTGATAAGGTAAAAGTAGCTTGCGAAGTTGCACCAAATCCGGTTGAGGCTTCTACGCTATGGTACCAGTGGCTTGCCCATACGCCATCACTGCTGCGCTTGCCTGTTGGCCAAGACAACATGTTTGGGTCAAAGCTAATGGCTAGTGCCTCGCACAAAGCACGCATTATTCTTTCAGGGTTAGTTAGCACGGTGGATGAGTCTATCACCGGCATTTGTTGCTGGGTTAAGGTGCCAATTTCTTGCCATAGTTCATATTGTCTTTTTATACCAATATCGTGGGCGGTGCATGCTCCTCGGCTATTGGTATATGAATTAACTACATATGCTGGGTCACGAATTAAAAAACAATGTTGCAGCTTAGCAGTCCAATTCATATCGCAGCCTGGCAGCATATGATGAGTCATGTGTTTTTGATATTGCACTGCGTTTTTACATTGTCCTTCACTCAAACTCTTAGATACAACAGCAAACTGTGTTGGCTGGCTTTCAATAATTTGAGAACATAGAGGATGAGGACTTTGTGTTTGCTGTAAATAATAAGCATAAAAAGGTTCATCTATAACGGTACAGTCGGCCCTGTTTTCCCAACTGCGCATCATCGCCGTTGAAATATTACGCGGCCCAGACCACATAGCAATTCGATTTGTCATATACGCATACCCTTATTCTTTAAAATCGACCTTGCTAAGCACTATGTTGTTTATGATCTTGCTCTATCAGCTTCACATATAGCTGTTCTAAATACTTGGTCACAGTATGTTGACCATCACCAATTTTACGGCCATCTACCTGTGCCACAGGCGTTAGACCAGCGAACGTACCTGTTATAAAGGCTTCGTCAGCAGCGTATACATCGGCTAGGGAGAAGTTTTTTTCAAACACCTGAATGCCATTACTTTTACAAACATCAATCACGTTTCTGCGGGTAATACCGTCTAAACAAAAATCGCCAGTTGAAGTCCAGACCTCCCCCCTTCTAACAATAAAGAAATGCGTGGAGTTACACGTTGCTACAAAGCCATGCGGGTCGAGCATAAGAGCTTCATCGGCCTGAGCCTTTGCAGCCTGAATACAGGCGAATATGCAGTTTAATTTGGAATGAGTATTTAGCTTTGGATCTTGCACATCGGGGTAGCCGCGCCTGACATGCGACGTGAATAAATTTACACCCTCACCTTTAGCCAGACCAAGGGCTTTTTTATGCTCAGCAATAATCACTATAGTAGCGTTGGAAATGGTCACCCGAGGGTCTTGATAAGGAGTGGCTTTTTCCCCGCGTGTTACCATTAATCTAATATGCACACCGTCGGTCATTTGATTCGCTTTACAGGTGCTATAAATTCGCTGTATCAGTTCACCTGACGATAATCCAATATCCATATCGAGCGCTTTTGCGCCATCAAATAAACGACGCATGTGCATGCCTATAAAGGCTAAATGCCCTTTATGTAAACGAATTCCTTCCCACACGCCGTCTCCTAAAATAAATCCACTGTCGAATACTGATATTTTTGCTTCGCTTCTTGGAAATAACTCACCGTTGATATTTATTAATATACTTTGATTACGCGGGTCGTCTTGATACTGATGTGTGCCTTTAGCCATTTTTCATTCTTATTTTTAAGCCATAAATATGCTATGTGGTAGGGAGAGTAACTGCGCCCTAGTATCTCACACAATCGTATGATGACGAGTTTGTCGTATTATGCATTGTACCTTAGCAAATTTTTCTTTATTTGGAATGCTTTTGTGTAATCAGTTGCCGAATTGTTTTATGATAAGTTGCCTGCTCGCACTGGTCCATTGCCGCGGGCTTATAATTGCGAGCTTACCAAAGGAATTCTTTCTTGCACAAACTTTTTTATTACGCTATTGCCATTATTGTTCTGGCTTCAAACACAGACTTGGTGCGCGCAGGTGCTTACTACTTTTCGGGCTCTGCCAATGTCCAAGAAGCATTCGCTTTTATACAGTCAAGCAGTCTTGTAGACAGGCTGTATATGCTCACGGGCAACGCATTTAACTACGCCAGTGTATTCTTTTGCTGGATCCTGTTCAGAAAACGCGAATATTTACCGAAATTTTGCAGTTTGTGGGTCGGCTTAATCGCCAGCGCACTTTACTTTTTTATCTCCACATGGGATTTATGGGTGCCTATTGCTCAAGGCGCGAGTATGAGCGACGGCTTTGCGATGGGCTTTGTTAAAATTACGCTATACGCTAACATTATTGGTTTGTTAAGCTGTATGCTAGGTCTTGCGGTTGGTAAACAGCTACAAAATAAGCAAAACGCCCAGTAAAAAGTTAAGCACAAAAAGGAGCGATAAACGCTCCTTTTAAATAAGCCACTTTTTTAATCAGCAAATGCTGATTAGTTTGCATTGCGAACTATCTACTAAGCCGCTTGTTCTTTGCGCACCTCAGTTTCAACTGCAACCGGCGCCGGATTCATTAACAAGTAATCAAATGCAGATAACGAAGCTTTTGTGCCTTCACCCATTGCTACTACAATTTGCTTGTAAGGCACAGTGGTAACATCGCCACATGCAAATATACCGATCTCACTGGTTGCGCCTTTCTCATTAATAATTACTTCACCATGCTTAGTTAAATCAACCACACCTTGCAACACTGTTGAGTTTGGCACTAGACCAATTTGCACAAAAATGCCTTTGAGCGGCTGCTGATGAATTTCATTGGTAGCACGGTCTATGTATTCAATTGCCGTTACTTTGCCATTTTCAGCCAATATTTGTTTGGTTGCCGCGTTTTTCACAACCGATATATTATTGCGCTTATATAGCTGGTCAATTAACACTTGGTCTGCTTTTAGTTCAGGTAAAAACTCGTATACCGTGACCGACTTAACAATACCTGCCAGATCAAGTGCAGCTTCTACGCCTGAGTTACCACCGCCAATCACCGCCACATCTTTACCTTTATAAAACGGGCCGTCGCAGTGCGGACAGTAAGCCACGCCATTACCAATATTTTCTTTCTCGCCCGGTACACCCAACTCACGCCAGTTGGCACCTGTTGCAATAATAATACTGCGGGTTTTAAATACCTCACCGTTGCTTAAAGTAATGGTCTTAATAGGGCCTTTTTCAATTTTTTCTACGCGAATATGTTCTTTCTTGGTTACTTCGTGCTGGTCTAAATGACTCACTAATGAGCCGGTTAATTCTGGACCGGTGGTATATTTGACCGAAATTAAGTTTTCAATGCCCATAGTATCTTTTACCTGACCACCAAAACGGTCCGCAACGATAGTCACTTTAAGTCCTTTGCGGGCAGCATATATAGCCGCTGATATACCTGCTGGGCCTCCGCCTATAATGGTTACATCTTGTAATAACATTTCAGGCACCGCAGCATCAGCAACGTCACCGGCAATTAGTATTTCTGGCTGCGCTGCGCTAAGTTTTTCAATAATACCGGCAATTTCTACTTTACCACTGGCGAACACTTTTCCGTTCATAAACACCGTGGGCACACCCTGAATATTATTTTCTTCT
>JBLHMY010000044.1:0-15036 GCA_047621065.1 Glaciecola sp.
CTGGATGGAAAAACAGTATTCTAGCAAGCTTTGGCCTATAAAGTTAGCTTACTAAACGGTAAATTACCTGAAGGCTTAATTCAATGCTTGAACAAATTACGTATATGCTTTATTCATCCTATACTTTTATTATTCGTTAATATTTTCACCCCGCAACATGCGCTGTTATACTACGGTTAATATTGATTGTTACTATGATGAATCTTGATGTCTGAAATTACACCTGCCTTGCCACGCACACCAAAATTTTTGCAGTCGCTTGTTTGCTTTAGTGTGATTATCATTACCATTGCAGGAGGACTTTTCGGCCTAGGCATTAGTCTGCATACACTAATGTTTATATGTCTTTTATGGGCAGGACTGCATGCCTATAGCCTAGGGTACGGCTATTTACAAATACGGGAGCTAATGAGTAGTGCCCTTACCAGAGCCATGCCTGCAATCTATATATTTATACTTATTGGGATGGTTATTTCAAGTTTCATGCACAGCGGCACTATAGCCACCCTCATGTACTATGGCCTTAGTTGGCTTACCCCAGGTTCGTTTTTAGCCATTGGAATGCTGCTATGCGCATTAATGTCGGTCGCTACCGGAACATCTTGGGGGACGGTGGGCACGCTAGGTATTGTTTTTATTGGCATAGGCGCTGCCATGAATATTCCGGCGCCTCTGGTCGCTGGCATGATCGTATGCGGAGCGACTTTTGGCGATAAAATGTCACCCATTTCTGATACGACCAACCTAGCTGCTATGAGTTCTGGTACCGATCTTTATCGCCATATTTATTCTATGCTCTTCACCACCGTTCCTACTTTTATTCTTACCTTGGCAATATTTTTAATTATTGGACTGAACTACACAAATCAAAATCTAGACCTTGGTGAAATAAAATCTATCCAAACAGCGCTTGCCAACAATTATAGCCTTTTACCCCTAGTAACCTTATTGCCTCTAATTTTGCTTGCCGTATTGAGTATTCGCAAGGTACCTGCTGAAATTACTATGTCTTGTAGTATAGTGCTAGCGGTGCTAATAGCCATTTTTTACCAAGCACAAAATCCAATTTCAGTTCTTAATGCGCTGTGGGAAAATAAGCCCGAAGCTACCGGTATCGCATATTTAGATGCCTTGCTTGGTCGCGGTGGCATTAGCAGCATGAGCTGGACCTTGCTGCTGGCATTAATGGCTATAGCGTTGGGCGGAATTTTGCACGGAGCTAGATTTCTTAGCTCACTATTGGCTGGTATTATCACAAGAGTGAAGCGCACGGCTACACTTGTTGCCACAACTATTTTATCAGGTTTTTTAGGCAACATTGCCATGGGTGAGGCTTACATTTCAATTATTCTGAACTGCCAGCTGTTTAAGCCCAAATATGAGCAACAAAACTTAGATGCCGCCGTTCTCTCGCGCTCGGTAGAAGAAGGCTCAACCATGACCACCGGCCTTATACCTTGGACTACAGCTGGTGCATTTTATGCCGCTACTTTAGGGGTAGACGTGCTTGATTACGCACCCTATGCCTTCTTCAACTATCTCAATGCCATTATTGCGGTGTCTATGGCCGCCCTTGGGATTGGTCTTCTTAAACCTACAGCCAAATCGGTTTTAAAAGAAACTAGCGATTAATCCTCCTCCTACCGACAAGACCTAAAACAATGGGCTAGTGGAGCATCACATAATTCGTTCGCGCTACTATGGAGCAACAAGTGTGAAAAAGGTTTTATATACACGCATAATTGAACGTTATTTACATAATACTGCGCTTGTATTTTTTGCCACTAAGAAATGGCTGCGGTAACGCTTAGTTGACACATTGTCGAATAGTTTGTGACATTTTTAACAACAAGCTTCGTATATACTGTGAATTGCTTTTATGGTTAGCGGTCTTTTAGTGCCAAAAGTAGAAAAAAATAATTCGTTTGTGTTCAGCGTAATATGATAAAAAAGTGTTATCGCAAAGAAACACTTAAAAGCGGAATCAAGCGTTTGCTAGGTCTAAATTTAGAATTCTTAAAAGTAAATATCACCTATCCCATGGTATTAAAAGATGCGGTGAACAATGCACCTAGGCGCACATAAACAAGCGGTATGAATACTTTATTATTAAGATTAATCCTAAATGGGGATATGTATGATGTTGGCGACATTGGCCATTTTACTTGGACTACCTTTACTCATCTGGAGCGCAGAACGTTTTATTCATGGCGCTTCATTTACTGCAGGCCATTTTGGTGTTTCCCCCTTATTTATTGGAATGTTTATTGTAGGATTTGGCACTTCCGCGCCTGAGATTATTGTGTCTGTCTTTGCAGCCATGCAAGGTAACGGTGGTTTAGCATTGGGCAATGCTTTTGGATCAAACATCACCAATATTACCTTGGTCGCTGGCATGACTGCGCTTATCAGTCCGTTCGCCGTAAAATCGAGGATTGTTCGTAAAGAAATGCCTATTTTACTCGCGGTATCATTCTTATCAGTGTGGCTACTAATAGACTTAGAGTTGTCTAAAAACGATGCCATGGTTCTACTAGGCATATTTATATTAGTTATTGTTTGGAGTATATGGCAAGCCAAAGAAGACCAAACACTTGAACTGCCCAAAGAAGTCTGTGGCAGTATTGATACAAAAAAGGGCACCTTAAAAAGCCACGCAATATGGTTAATGGGAGGCTTAGTTTTGCTAATTTTCAGTTCACGAATATTAGTTTGGGGCGCTGTTGAAATTGCCCTATATTTTGAAGTCAGTGACGTCATCATAGGATTGACGATTATCGGTATTGGTACGTCTTTACCTGAACTTATTTCATCGCTTATTGCCGTAAAAAAGGGAGAGCACGAAATGGCAATTGGGAACATAGTCGGCTCTAATATATTTAATACCTTAACCGTAATAGGTTTAGCCGGTATTATTCAACCTGTGGTAGTTGAACCCTCGTTTTTCTATCGAGACGCTATGGTCATGTTGGGCGTAACGGTTGCCTTGGTGATTTTTTGTTTAGGTATAAAAAAAACGGGACGTTTGAACCGTTTTGAAGGCGCGGCGTTGTTAAGCTGCTTTATTGCCTACAATTACTATTTGCTTAGTATTAGTTTTTAGTCTCATTAACAGGCCTTTTGTATGCAAAAAAAGTGGGCCGGTAATTAGCCTTATATTTTTCTTGGTTAAGCAAAGTCGGTTATCTCAGTGGTGTTTTTTATCTACTCTAACAGTTAGTCATATATCTCATAATAACGAATTTATTCAGTACCAAATTTATCCAGCGCTGAACAATTGCTAGAGTCTGGCAATACACGGTATGTTTATGCTCGCAACCCACTATGTACTTGAATATTTGCAGCTAATGACTAAATTTAGGCTGCCTGAATCCGTACTGCTGAAAATTAGAAACTCCTGGGCTAAGCGAAAAAATCAGCTAATCACCATCCGATTCTACTTAGCCAGGTCTGAAGATGGCTTAAAAGTGTATGAATACAATTGCGATTCAGCATCTTGCTATATGGAAGCTGGCAACATTCAAGTTAAGTGGTTAAACCAAGTTGATACTAAAGGCGGCATTGATGCTGGGGAGTCTATATTCAAAAAATTAGTCAGCACATGGAAACGCCTTAATATTGATTCTATTATTCACATACTGCAAGACAATGATTCTGAAGAAACTTATCGCTCTCTATTTATGAATAAATTCATAGAAGTTCATATGTAAATACCTCATCAAATTTACACTCAAAAACTACCGCAATCTTAAATGCGACCTCTAATGAAGGCGAATACTTACCTTTTTCAATAGCCATTATAGTTTGTCTGGTGACACCAATAAGGTCGGCCAATTCTTGTTGGGTCATTTCATTAGCAAAAAAACGTTTTTCCCGCACGCGGTTCACAATCTGAAATTTTGTGATCATTAGTCACCCTTGCGGTAATAAAAGATTTGGCCAGCAAAACGCACTATTTCAGATAATATGAATGAGAACATTAAGATGTGAGCGGTTTGCAATGGAATTTGCATTACACGGTTATGTTCCGCTAGGGTTGGATTGTATTCGAGTGTAATCATTCCTCCTAGAGTAATTACCACACCCACAGCTAAAACCGTATAACCTAAGCTGTTAGCTTTATATTCATAGGTTTTGTCGCGTTCATCTCCTTCTATCGCTTTAGACTGTCGATTAATAGCAGCAAGCACAATGTGAAAAACTGACTCCACCACAATACTTAAAAAAACGGCATGGATAAGATAATCTTTTGCAGCTTCTTTAGCCATCTCGGGCGGCTCACCAATGAGCATAAATATATTGTAGAAATAATAACCAAAAATACTCACGGTACTGAGCAAGGAAATCCAAGCGCTTTTTTCTTTAAATGACATATCCATACTAAATTCTCCCAGTTAATGTTAACAAAGGGTAATTCAAAATTAACTTAGTGTCAAATATATTTGACACTAAGTATGATATATTTAACTTAAGTTGCCTAGTTTGCTTTGTACGCCTTAAAAGCTCTATTTTGCTTTTTGGCCATATCACCATTAATTCCTGATTCAATTTCTCTGGTGACAAACTTGACTTAACTTACACAGCTTATTTTAGAGCTCAGTGAATACATAAGGTTTACACCAATGCTACATTGTTGAATTACATCTATATAATCGTTAACGACCCAATAATATTGTGGTACATTACCCACCCACTCCCAACCCATTGCGATATAGAAGCAAATTTTAATTACTATGGTTGCGTTGAATTGAAAAGATTGTTAGCAAGTTTTGTTGCTATTTTTATAATGGCGTATTTGCTAGTAACCAGCACTTCTGCCTTGGCAAGTAATCATACCTGCGAGCTTTCGGTTATTGTAGACAACCAACTTTTACAAAGCTTAGACTTCAAAAAACACACTCAAAATGAAGTAGTGCTGCCTTTTGGTGAAAGCGTAGCAACCTTAAACTGTGAGTTAAAGGAAAACGCTGTATTTAGCTTTAAACAAAAAAATATGGTCAACATACAATGGCACGACTTACACCAAGGAGTTGAAGAATTAGTCGCCAGTAAACCATCTTTTTTGTTGCCTATTGGCAAAGTAAGTATGAAGTTCTCTATTTATAGTTACCATAAAGACTTGCAAGAATTTGTGTTGGAGCCGGTACCTAGCTATATAAAAAATAGCTTAATCAATAATATGACTATGGCGCTTTTCTATGGGCTTTGTTTAACCCTAATTTTTTACGTTGCTTTTACGGGACGCGTTTTAGGTGACACGACCTTTCTTTATTACAGTTTATACGTGTTTTGTGCCGCCACCTTCTTCCTGCTGCAAGAAGGCCAGTTGAATATTATATTGCCTAAAGATTGGCTTTTGCTCAGCCCCCAAGTTTATTTACTGTTTGCTGGCTTAACCATAATGTCCGCCACCATGTTTATTATTCGTATAGTCGACCTGCATATCGATTTCCCTAAAACATCACTGCTTGGGCTACAGTTTTTAGCCGCTATCGCTTGCTTTATTTCGATTTCACTTATGTGGATAAAACAGGATGCCTTTGGAACCTTTCTAGCAGACGTAGTATCTTCAATAACATTATTGATTATGTTTAGCGTAGTCGCTTTAGTCATTTTACAGGTTTACCGAAAAGTAGAACTAGCATGGCTAATACTGCTTAGTTTATTAATCATGTTGGGCGCAATGCTGCTGAGAGTCACAATGATTGACGTAGACCCATTCATACATAGCTATGCATTAATTATAGCCTTTGCAATAGAGGCCTTTATTTTCGCTATTGTGGTATCGTCGCGCGTTAAACATATACAAGAAGAAAAAGTGAGAGCACAAACCGACGCCAATACTGACGTATTGTCTAATTTACTTAACCGGCGGGGCTGGGAAGCACTGGCTGGCGAATTAATCGATTATCAGCATAAGCACGGCGGTCTATTGTGCTTATTATATATCGATTTGGATAATTTTAAAGCCATCAACGACAGCCATGGCCATGACTGTGGTGATAAACTCCTTATAATTGTGTCAAAAATCATTCGTAATCAAACTCGCCAAAACGATATTTTGGGCCGCATTGGCGGTGATGAATTTGTAGTATTAGGGCACTTCAAATCAGAGAAAGAACCCAATGTTCTTGCACAAAGGATGCGTGAACGCCTTAACAATTTTTCAGTACAGTTAGAACATAACACTACAATTGAGGCCAGCGCTAGCGTCGGCCAACTTATTCTTCCGTTACCACCGGCTTCTGTTAATGAAATGCTGAAAAAAGCCGACAAATCGATGTATCAATATAAGCAAAAAAGCGCCTCCCGAACCGCTAAAACCTAGCCTTACGATAGCAAATAATATACTGGTAGCATTTATAGAAGCCATTCAAGATGCGCAAGGCGCAGCAATGCTTATGTGTATTAAAAGCTAGCAGAAAGTTTGCGCTTCGCACTGTTATAAGCGAAAATAAGGCATCTGAAAAATTGTGGCCCGTTAATGATAATAAAGGGCCGGTAGCTTGGAATGAAAATACATCTATCCATCACTTATACAGCAACATCGTTATACCGATAAATTAGCTACTGCTTTTCCTCAAAACTCAAGTTAGTCTGCCTTTCCTGTTCTTTATTAGACTTTATAAACAAGGAGAAGGATATCTGAAATTTGGTACGCAAACGCTGATTAACATCTCAAAAAAGTAAGCGATAAAATGGCCACTTCTATTGTTCAAATTAAAGACAAATAGGATATGGCTGGATTGTAGCTATTAACAAACCTTATTGCTGAAAAACCAGTAATACTGGAAGCATTCTACTACAAAGCACGACCATTTATGCTAACTACGCAAGACTGTTATATTTTGTAAAACTAAACCTAGAAGGCAGTAAAGCAGTATGAGATGTAGACGATAATAAATATCGTCATTATTTAATGGGTCAAAAAACCTTCGTTTTTTAGGAAGTAGTAAATGCGTAATACAGTAAAAGAGAAAGTACTTTGGGTACATCATTGGAACGAGACACTATTTAGTTTTAAAACCTCGCGCCAGCAGGGCCTAACCTTCGAAAGTGGTCAATTTGTAATGATAGGACTTGAAGTAAATGACAGACCATTGTTAAGAGCATACAGTATTGCAAGTCCGCACTATGCCGATGAGCTTGAGTTTTTCAGCATCAAAGTACCCGACGGCGCTCTAACCTCTAAACTGCAGCAAATAAAAGTAGACGACGAAATTATTGTTACCACAAGGCCTACTGGAACGCTAGTACCTGGCTACCTTAATGCAGGTAAGCATCTGTACTTACTAAGTACAGGGACAGGGTTAGCACCTTTTATGAGTATTATTCGTGATCCTTTCATTTACGATGACTTTGAAAAAGTTATTTTGGTGCACTGTGTTAGATATGCGTCGGAACTTGCGTATCAAGATGAAATAATCAATATTTTACCTGAAAACGAATATTACGGAGATTTGATAAAAGAAAAACTAATTTATTACCCGAGTGTAACCAGAGAAAATAGCAGCAGTGCTAAAAACGAGCAAGCAACCCATATACATATGCATCATGAGCGTATAACTACGCTTATCACTAGCGGTAAGTTAAGCAGCGATATAAGCCTGCCTGCACTAAGTACAAAAAGCGACCGCTTCATGTTATGTGGCAATAACGATATGCTGCAAGACACCATGCAGTTGTTAGATGAATTAGGCTTTTCAAAAGCCACTTCTCGGGTTAAAGGTGACTATGTCATTGAGCAAGCGTTTATTGATAAATAATCTCATCAGAAGTTTATGTTCAACGGCGGTCTTTTATCTAAAAGACCGCCGTGCATCTAACGTTTAACATTCGTTGTGTGGTTACCGCAGTGTCGGTTGCTAATTCACCCGAGGCGAAAGTCTTTGTTAAAACTCATCCACAAGCGATCCAAGCAAATTGTTGGTTTTAGTCCGGAATGATTGTTTACGAGCACAATTTTTGTTAATTTTGCGTCATTGAAAATTCAATATATATTAAGAATAGCAATACTATGAAGCTTGCTGCTTTAATCCAACCACAACTCGAGCAACAAATAGAGTCCTTATACCAAGCGTTTTTAAAGCTAAGTGAGCCAAACCAAAGCATATTGATGGTGCTGGCCGTAATATACAAACCTATTGGTATTGCAAAGCTAGGCAAGGTCCTAGATATTTTAGTTAATATTGGCTTTTTGCCAGAGGCAACAAATAAATATCGCTTGTCTGTTGGGGACAAGGAACGATTAAGCAAAGGATCGTTATTAGTATCCAACAAAGATGGTTTACAGGTTAACAAACTACTGGCAAATCGTTTAGTTACCCAAATTTACCAACTCCCTAGTGTATACGAATGTTCAGCGCACAAGAAACTACTAGAAATAATGCTGGCTGCAGAAGACGTTGTGCCCGTTCTATACGCCCATAGTTGGCAAAAAAAAGAGCTTGATAGCAACAGAATTATTCGAGACTTTTATTATTTGGGTCAAATAGACCGTGTTGAAGATATCCTAGCATTTAACAAAAATCCACAAATTGTTAAGCACTTCCAAAACAGTATTTTACTTGAGCTACTTTACTTACCGTTTGCTTTATACCGCTTTTTACAATTGCCCAATATGGTCCAGTATCAGGCGTTTGCAACGCTTATTAGGACCTTTCAAAAACAAGGACAAAGCTGCGAATACCCTATCCAATTATTAGAACAGGTGTGTGCGCATAATCAAGACTCAACAAGCTCCGCTTATAATGTTGAGTGCCATCATTTACTTGCCGAACAGTATTTGTACCAAATGCGTTTTGACGATTTTGAGCGAATTCAACCAACACATGACACCAGCAGCTATGGCTTACAGCTACGCGCTACGTATTGCTTTTTAAGGGGAGAAATCCCTCAAGCTATTATTTATTTTGAACAAGCTATTGTGGCTAAAAACAAGATCGCTAGGCGAAAAAATCAATATTTAAATGACATACTAGGATACTTTTACAAACTGGCATTGATGGTTCAGGCCTACCGAAGTGACGCAGGACTTTTTTCAAGGGTACTCCAGCAAATAGACTTTGAAGAAAGCGATCGTAACGTAAACAGCGACTTTTCTAGTCTTGGCCTGAGTATGGGTAAACCTATTTTGAGCTTATCCAATGGCGAAGAATATGCTGCTCCAATCCAATACAGTTGTGTTGATGAAAAGACTGATTATTTTTGTCATCAACTTAGTTATTTTAATTATTTACTGGCGCAGGCATGGTGTAACCAAAGCAAAGAGCCTACCCACGCCATATTAGCCTTAAAATACCAAGCCAATTTTGAGCAACTTAGTTATCCTTTATTTGCACAAATATGCCAGCAGCTAGCCGCTAGTTTCGGTAATAATGATCTTGTAATTACCTCAAAACTAGTTGATTTCACCACTTTCATAGAAACCAAGACGCAGTGGGATTTAGCCTTAGATAAACTAATTGCACTGAATCCAAATACTGACACCAGTCTCAAATATAAAACCAGCACAGCCGCCAAACCCGTTCGCCTAATTTGGGAACTTACCGATGGTTATGGTAATGGCCTGCGTGCTCGCGAGCAAAAATTAAATAAAGCAGGCTGGAGTAAAGGACGCGTAGTTTCACTAAAGCGTTTGAAAAAAGAATTCGATTTATTTGATTATTTTAGCGACAGTGACAAGAAAATTTGCCGTGCAATTAGTGTTCATCAAGGTTGGGGGTATTATTCAAAAACCGAATATTCACTGCAAGGTTTACCAGCACTCGAAGCCGCGGTGGGTATAGAGAACTTGTACGACTGTAAAGACTTAAGCCAGCCAATAGAAATCATAAAGCGTGAACCAGAATTACAGGTTAGCCAACAAGGCGACCAGCTATGTTTAAGTATTGCAGATTTGTCGAACGCTATAGACGACTACGAACATTATGAAAACTACAAAGGACAGCCCGCCTATAAATTCAGAGCTATTTCAGATACCCAATATCAGCTAACGGTATTTTCACCCGATCATATTAAGGTGGCTGAAATAATTGGCGAAGGAGGTTTGCTGATCCCAATGAGTGCAAAACAAAAAGCACTCGAGGGCATATCGGCTATTGCACCATTTCTAAATATCCAATCTGATATTAGTGAACTTGATACCGGCCTAGAAACTCATGTATGCGATCCCCATTTGGTGGTAAATATTCAGCCCAACCAAAGCGGCTTAGCCTTTACCTGCGTGGTAATGCCATTTGGCGAAAAAGGACCGGCCTTCAAACCAGCCGCAGGCAATGCTAGCTTAAGCACCGATATACAGGGCAAACGTATTGCAACCCAGCGCGACTTAGTACGCGAAGAAACACTAATGGACCAGCTTGACCAAGCTTGTCCTGCTTTTTTGAATATGCCCGACAACGTCTTATTATTAGATGATTTACAAACTTCACTCGCGGCCTTAGAGCAATTAGAAGTAGCCATTGCAAAAAGTACATTCGACTTGATATTGCGCTGGCCAAAAGGCAAAAAAATTAGCCTAACGAAAAAATTAGACAGTGCCCACTTGCAGCTTTCAGTGGCGAAAAAAAATGAATGGTTCGACATTACAGGAGACCTCCAGGTAGATAACGAACAGGTCATTGATTTACGTAAACTACTTGAGCTAGTGAAAACTAGCAACGGTCGTTTTATTGAACTTGGCGCCAGCCAAATACTCGCCTTGTCTGACGATTTACGCCACAAATTAGAGCAAATCAATCAGGTCACCGACGACGGTAAATTTCACCCGCTCGCTAGCTTACAGATAGAAGAAGCCACTTCCGGTATGCGTATGAAAACCATTCATACTTGGGATCAACAAACTCAAAAAATGCATCGTGCCAATACAATTAAACCGCAAATCCCCTCTACTTTTCAAGCACATCTGCGCGACTATCAACTTGTGGGATTTGACTGGGCATCGCGCTTAGCACATTGGGGCGCAGGCGCCTGTTTAGCCGATGACATGGGCCTAGGTAAAACATTACAAGCACTGGCTGTTATGTTGTCGCGCGCTGGCGATGGGCCTAGTTTAGTAATAGCGCCCACATCGGTTTGTTTTAACTGGCAGCAAGAAGCAGTAAAGTTCTCGCCCACCTTGAATATCAAGTTATTTGCCGATGCAACGAATACCCTACACAGAGAAGAATTGTTAAACGGGTTAGCACCGTTTGACTGCGTAATTATTAGTTACGGCTTGCTGCAGCGTGAAACTAACATACTTAAACAGGTACAGTGGCATACCATCGTGGCCGACGAAGCCCAAGCAATAAAAAACCCTTTGGCTAAACGCACAAAAGCCGCCTATGCATTAAAGGGCGACTTTAAAATGATTACCACCGGCACACCCATTGAAAACGATCTGACCGAACTGTGGAGCTTATTCCGCTTTATAAATCCGGGCTTGCTTGGCAATGTAAAACGTTTTGGCGTTCGCTTCTCAGCGCCCATTGAAAACGCAAAAGAAGACCCCCTCGCCGCGCGCAGAGCCAGCCAAGGTTTAAAAACCTTGATTCAGCCGTTTATATTGCGACGTATGAAAAACCAAGTGCTAACAGAATTACCATCGCGTACCGAAATTAATATTCAAGTAGAAATGAGCGAAAAAGAATACGCATTTTACGAAGCACTAAGACTCAATGCCATAGACAACATTAGCCAAACTGGTCAACAAGCCAATGCGGGTGAACAGCGAATAAGAATGCTCGCCGAGTTGGTGAAACTGCGTCAGGCCTGTTGCAATCCCAAATTAGTCATGGCCGAAACCGACATACCTAGCGCCAAACTAGCAGCCTTAGATGAATTGCTCACAGAGCTTAAGCTCAATAATCATAAAGCCCTTATTTTTAGTCAATTTGTTGGACACTTACAGCTCATAAAACAACATATTGAAGCCAAGGGATTTAGCTACCAATATTTAGATGGTTCAACCCCACAAAAAGACCGACAAAAACGCGTGAATGCATTTCAACGTGGTGAAGGCGACATATTTTTAATCAGTCTAAAAGCCGGCGGTTCAGGCTTAAACTTAACCGCAGCAGATTACGTAATACATATGGATCCGTGGTGGAACCCGGCAGTGGAAGATCAGGCCTCTGATCGCGCCCATCGCATGGGGCAAAAACGCCCCGTCACCATTTACAGACTTATTACCCAAAACACCATAGAGCAAAAAATTGTTGCCTTGCATCAGCACAAACGAGACCTAGCAGACAAACTATTGTCGGGCAATGAGGCCGTTACCAAGCTGTCTGTAGACGATATGCTGAATCTATTGAAAGAGACATTCTAGGTGCGCTATGCGACACTTAATAAATCGTTTCTAGAACAAGAGTTCAGCCAGTTCCTAAAACAAAAGTTTTAGGGCTTCACATGACTAAACGCGCAAAGGATAAAAATGACAACCACTGGTATTGGCACTCACACATCACAGCAAGCATTGTCAACATTAAGCGATATGACAACTACGCTTATTCCAATCAAAGCTGAAGAACATTTAGCCCGCATTGCTAAGGCACAAAAGTACATGCAGGCAAACAATATTGATGCGATTTATGTGAATGCGGGCACAAACCTTACCTATTTCACCGGTATGAAGTGGTACGCAAGTGAGCGTATGGTTGGCGCTATTTTGCCTGCTACTGGCGAAGTGCAATACATAGCGCCCTATTTTGAAATTGGTACCTTAACTGGATATAAAGTGGTAGATGGACCAATACACGGTTGGCAAGAGCATCAAAGCCCCTACACCTTATTTGTCGCAATTTTAAAGCAATTAGATATAAGCGATACCGCCATCGTCGGCATTGATGAAAGTGCCCAGTTCTTTATCTTCGACGGGATCAACAAAGCCCAAACTGGCTTAAATCTGATTAATGCGCAGGCCGTCACCGCGCATTGCCGAATGCATAAATCAGATACTGAGATTGCGCTTATGCAATGTGCAATGAATATGACGCTTGCGGTACATCAAGCCACAGCAAGTATGCTTTATGAAGGCATAAGTACCGTCGAAGTAGAAGCCTTCATTAAACAAGCGCATCAAAAGGTGGGCGCACCGGGCAGCTACTTTTGTATTGTGCTTTTTGGCATAGCTACGTCTTTCCCCCATGGAGTTAAAGATGCACAGGTGCTAAAAAACGGCGACATGGTGTTAATAGATACCGGCTGTAAAGTGCACGATTATTTATCTGATATTACTCGCTCTTATGTTTTTGGTGAGCCAACAGCACGGCAACGGAAATTTTGGGATACTGAAAAAGCTGCGCAGCTTGCCGCTTTTAGTGCCGCAAAAATTGGTGCGCCATGCGAATCAGTCGACCATGCAGCCCGTGCTTACTTGGCATCGCAAGGATTGGGACCAGAATATCAAACGCCCGGCTGCCCTCACCGCACCGGCCATGGAATTGGTTTAGACATTCATGAATGGCCTTATTTGGTTGGCGGTAATAAAACCCCTTTAGCTGCCGGAATGTGCTTTAGCAATGAGCCCATGCTAGTGATACCCGATGAATTTGGTATTCGTTTAGAAGACCATTTTTATATGACAAACAATGGACCATGTTGGTTTACAGAGCCAAGCAATAGTATAGATAATCCGTTTGCTCTGTAATATTGAATGGCAAAGCGAAGTCACTTTAGTAATGCGCGATTACAGCGAAAGTAAAGCAACAAGCGCTGCCAAACCTGCCATTATCACTGGTATTCCCAGCACGTGGCTAAAGTAAAATACGACACTAATTTCAAAGCAGTATCTTTAACGCCTTGCAAAATTTGCCCTACGCCATACACCGTTTTTGTGAAGAAAGTGAGTTTTAAGATATCAATTTACTTTTATTGACCACTTGCTAATGTGTAATAGCATTACATTATAGTGCCAATTGATTAATTTGAACTTTTAGTCCTTTTTATCGCCATTCGTGTGGCACTGATGCATAACAACGTGACTTTAAAATATTTAAGGCTCAAATCTTGATACAAATGCACAATATCGAATATGCAAAACCGGTAGCGGGAAAACAACGTTGGCAAGCATCGAGCGTACAAAGTGTATTTTCTATGACTAACAATAAGCCCGGTCCTATAGCCCCACAAATTCATTCAGTAAACCCGCTTATCCAACCAAAAAATATAATCTTGCAGCAAAATGAAGACTGTTTAAGCTTAAATATTTATTCGCCCCCTAACGCCAATACTCTTCCAGTAATGGTGTGGATACATGGCGGTGGATTTCAAATAGGTGCCGGAACATTACCTGAGTATAATGGCGTAAACTTAGCACAAGCCGGCAATGTAGTTGTAATCAGTATTAATTATCGACTCGGTTGCTTAGGATTTTTAAGACTATGTGATATTAGCGAAGGTGCAATTCCAGCCACCGGAAACGAAGGACTGCATGACCAAATTACGGCATTAAAATGGATTAAACAGCATGTACATTTATTTGGCGGCAATAAAAATAATATTACTTTGTTTGGGGAGTCTGCTGGCGCAATGAGCATTGGTTGTTTGCTGGCAAGCCCGCAGGCAAAGCCATTATTTCATAAAGCAATATTACAAAGTGGCGCCGGTCACACTTATTGCTCTATTGAAAAGGCGAATTTAATCGCCGCTGACTTTTTACAATGCGCCCAGCAGCTTGATTATTCCTTAGCAGATTTTTCTACCTTGGGTGTTGAAGAGCTTATGAAAATTCAAGCTTATTTCTTAGCAAAGCCAGAAACTTACCATAAATTTGGGATACTACCTTTTACCCCTGTAATAGATGGTGAACTATTACCCACTGCTCCACACCACGGGGTTGCGAATGGTTGCGCCAAAGACAAAGTTATAATCGTAGGCACAAATACAGACGAATGGGCGTTTTTTGCCACAATGTTAGGCCAAAAAATAAAGTCTGAAGAATTAATGAAAGTAAGTCTTACGCCGCTATTTGATCCACACAAAACACAGGATTTTATTAGCTGGGCAAATATCAAAGTGAGCCAAAGAGGCCTTGCTGGCAGTTATCAGCAA
>JBLHMY010000045.1:0-15001 GCA_047621065.1 Glaciecola sp.
CCACAAGCGAGCATAGACTTGACGTTAAGCCATCAAGGTATGGGGAGAGAATTATTTGCCGGTATGCGTTCTACTTTAACCGGCGCAGAAGAGGGTGCTTGTTCACTGTTTGTTGAACAAGACCGTCTTGACTTAGGGTCACTGTAAAATGTCACAACGTTTTGTTGCCGATGTGGGCGGCACGAATATAAGGTTAGCGCTATTAGAAAATGGCAGAATAGCTAAAATAGAAAAGTATTTGTGTGCCGATTTTGAAACCATAGGCGACGCTATTCTGCATTTCCAGAAAAATAATATAGACGCTAATTTTATTGCTGGTTGCATAGCCATTGCTTGTCCGGTTAGTAACGACATGGTGAAAATGACAAACCATTCATGGGTGTTTTCAAAAACAGCCCTTAAAGCACAGTTAGAACTCGATAATTTATATGTTATTAACGATTTTACTGCCGTAGCGCATTCACTTCCCACCTTGAATCACAATCAAGTGATACAAGTTGGCGGTGGCAGCGCTAAAGAGCATGGGAATATAGCGGTATTTGGCCCCGGAACGGGTTTAGGCGTTGAGCACTTAACATGGACATCTAGCGGGTGGAAAACACTTGATGGAGAGGGCGGTCACATCGATTTTGCGCCTACTGATGACACCGACTTAATTGTTTGGCAGTACTTGCAACAAAAATTCGGTCGCGCGTCTGCCGAAGAGGTCTTATCTGGCCGTGGTATTGTCAATATTTATACCGCGCTTTGTTTGCATCACGGTCAACAAATTACGCTTGAAAATCCGTCGCAAGTTACCGCTGCAGGTTTAGACAATAGTAACGATATGGCGGCTTTAGCGATAAAACAATTTTGCCGTGTTATGGGCAGTTTTGCTGGTAATTTAGCCTTGAATCTTTGTACTTCAGGCGGGATATTCATTGGTGGTGGCGTGACTAGCCACTTGGGTGACTACTTCTTAAACAGTCAGTTTAGGGAGAGATTTGAAGCAAAAGGGGAGTTTGGTCAATATGTCCAAGACATCCCAACTTATTTAATAAAAGAACCAGACCATGGCTTGTTAGGAGCTTTGGCTTATCTTACACAACACACTCAGAGAACGAATGATGATGAATAATTGGACAATCACCTCAGCGGATGTATTTAGTCAGGGACCGGTAGTACCTGTGCTTGTGATAGAAAAAGTAGAATATGCCTTACCTATTGCTAGAGCTCTTATGGAAGGTGGAATTAAAGTACTTGAAGTAACTTTGCGCACACAAGCTGCACTAGCAGTTATAGAACTTATCGCCAAAGAGCTACCTGAAGCATACATTGGTGCGGGTACTGTTACTAATAGAGAACAATTAAAAGCCGTTACTGATGCCGGCGCTAAGTTTGCGATTAGTCCTGGCTTAACTGCTGATTTGTTAGCGGCGGGACGCGAAGGTACTATTCCGCTTATTCCTGGTGTTTCCAATATTTCTGATTTGATGAAAGCAAATGATGCTGGTTATGATCATCTTAAATTTTTTCCAGCAGAAGCGGCGGGCGGGGTAAAAGCACTTAAGTCAATAGGTGGTCCTTTTCCGAATACCGTTTTTTGTCCTACTGGCGGCATAGGCCCCGATAATTATAAAGAATACTTGGCATTGGCGAATGTTCGCTGTGTTGGCGGTTCATGGGTTGCTCCCAACGAAGCGATTGAAAACAAACAGTGGCATTTACTGACCGAGTTGGCGAAAAAAGCAATTGCTATTTAGTTTTGATTAGATGCTGGTGTTAACGCACAAGCAGAATTGATAAAAGATACACAATCAACTTCACCAAGGTGTTGGGTGTGTATCTTTTGGGCGTATATTTTTGCCTGCATTATTTTATAGCTGTTTATAAAATCTTTTGTGAAAGCCTGTGACTCTGATGGGGCGCCAGTATCAACGGATGCTGGGCATTTACAGTATTTGCAGCTTCTATACACAGCATTGTTTTATAACCATCGTTTTCCATATCATCCATACTTTTAGACTTATCTATCCAAGGGTTCCATACAACCGTTGAATCATGACCACTTTGTTCAATACTGTGCATGGAAGCCTGTGAATCGCGGTTGTCATTTACTATGTGGATCGTCTGTATATTTGAGTATTGGGCGTGCTGAAAGCCATGGATCCTATCCACTTCTTGGACCAATCTATAGTTGCTCAATGCACTGTTGTTGATGGTGCTTGTGAGCTTATCATCAAAAGGCGTATCTAAGCCGTTAAGCTTAACGTGATTAATATCGTCGACCAAAAAGTAGCTATGTAAAGCTTGGGTGAGGGCAATAGCTTTACCGCCATTGTTTGTGGTTATAATGTCGACGGTAAGGGCTTCAGATAAGGTCACCACCAGTTTCATGTTGATAAGTGAATATCCATATTGGTTCACCTTAGAAGGCCTTAGGGTGACTTTGGTGTTGGTTACTTGATTGTTTTGAGTTACTTCTTGGACTTCTACTAAAGTGAATAATTGAGTCCGCGCGTATCCATGACTCGGGTATGCAGCTTGGGTAGCGTGGCTACTAAACCATGGCCAACAAATGGGAATGCCGCCTCTGATAGGTGTTTCACCATCAAAAACTGCGCGCTCACTTAGCCATAATCTTTCTTTATTATTAGACTTGTTGATATAGGATATAACATGTCCACCGAACACACTAATTACTACACTGCCATACTGGTTTTCTATTCCTAGACATAAACCTTGCTGCTGTGTTTGGCGAATATTTACGCTGCTTGCCTTGCCAATGATAGACTCGATTTCACTCAACATCTCTACCGGATATTTAGAATTACTATGCATATGTGCTTGTCCAAATTAGTACGAAGTGATCTTTTATAAACAAGATGAGTGTTTTAGGTATCCTTTTGCTTGCATTATTTGCGCTGCTTTATTTGATACTCTGCAGCCAATATAGCAAAAGTTAAGCAAAAAAAAGCGACAAAGGCCGCTTTTTTTGAAATGCATAGTGCAAGCCTGTAATACTATTTCGAAATATGAGCAACTAAGTCAAGTACTCTGTACGAGTAACCCATTTCATTGTCGTACCAAGATACAACTTTTACAAAAGTATCGGTTAGTGCAATACCTGCTGTGGCATCAAAAATGGAAGAATGAGTATCGCCAATAAAGTCGTTAGACACTACAGCGTCTTCGGTGTAAGCCAAAATACCTTTTAACTCGCCTTTTGCGGCGGCTTTCATAGTGGCGCAAATTGTTTCATAGCTCGCTGGTTTAGCTAAATTAACGGTCAAATCTACCACTGATACATCGGCTGTAGGTACACGAAATGCCATGCCGGTGAGCTTGCCATTTAGTGCAGGAATAACTTTGCCGACGGCTTTAGCCGCACCGGTCGATGATGGAATAATGTTTTGCAATGCCCCTCGGCCACCACGCCAATCTTTATTTGACGGGCCATCTACGGTTTTTTGAGTGGCGGTAGTGGCATGTACTGTTGTCATTAAACCATTGACTATACCAAAATTATCGTGCAGTACTTTTGCAATTGGCGCTAGACAATTGGTGGTACAAGAAGCGTTAGATACAATAGTTTGGCCTGCGTATTGGCTATGGTTAACGCCCATAACAAACATAGGTGTATCATCTTTACTAGGTGCTGACAGAACCACTTTCTTGGCACCGGCGTCAATATGTTTTTGTCCAGTTTCTTGTGTTAAGAATAATCCTGTTGCTTCAATAACTACCTCTACACTTACTTCGTTCCATGCTAAATCAGCTGGGTCACGCTCGCTTGTGACGCGCACTACTTTACCGTTTACGACAAGATTTCCATCTTTTACTTCAACGCTGCCATCAAAACGTCCGTGAGTTGAATCATACTTTAACATGTAAGCAATATAGTCGATGTCTAGTAAATCGTTTATAGCAACTACTTCGATGTCGTCACGTGCTGCGGCTGCACGCATTACTAAGCGGCCAATTCGGCCAAAGCCATTTATTCCGATTTTGATGGTCATAACGCCCTCTAAGTTTTCTGTAATTAAATTACGAAATTATGCACAATATTTTGTATAAAAGCAAAATAATATTACCATTTGTGGTTTTATTACATATGTTGAGCCTTAAATAGATTATGTATTCTTATTCACTTTATTATTTTATTTACTTGATGAATAATGCGACCCTAGTAAAATATAGCCATTAAGTTAACTTTTGCTTCAAGAAATACGGGTTTGGCCTTTCCTAAATAAGCAAATAACGCGCAGGAAATTTACAATGACACAATTAGTTGATTATTTAATTGAGCAAAAAGGCATTGGCTCTAATTTTGTAGATGCATGGGGAAAGCCTGCGACCACAAAGCGCAAAACACAAGAAAAACTATTACAGGCCATGGGATATCTCGTAAATGACGAGGGCATGCTTACTGCACAGCTTGAAGCAGAAGCCGTTGAATATTGGTTAAAGCCATTAGCTTCGGTATTTGTTGTGAGAATTGGCGATAACATAGTGATTCATATGCGCACGTCAATTGATAACGCAGCCAAGCTTCATTCTATCAAATTCGTTTTGGAATCGGGTAAGTCGGTAACGCATAAATTTGCACCTGTTGATACACTGCTATCGGCATCTCAAGAAATTGACGGCTTAGAATGGCAAGAGTACGCGATTGAATTACCAAAAAATATTCGAAAAGATATTTATAAGGGTGAAACCAAAGCGCTTGGTTATCATAACTTGCAGCTTATGATAGGCCCTAAAATTTTGGCCCGAAGTCGTTTTATTGTGGCGCCACTTAGTTGTTTTATACCCAAGAGCATAAAGCAAGGCAAAAAAATATGGGGCTTGAGTGTGCAGCTTTATTGTCTGCGTAGTAAAAATAACTGGGGTATTGGGGACTTTACCGACCTTACCTTACTAGTCAAGGAATCGGCTACTTTGGGTGCAGACTTTATTGGTTTGAATCCTATTCATGCCTTGTATCCTGCAAACCCAGACATATGCAGTCCCTATGGGCCAAGTTCCCGTAGGTGGCTAAATTCTCTATACCTCGATGTGACTAACATTGATGGCTTTGAATCACCAAGCGTACAACTGTGGATGCAACAAAACGATATAGAGCAGAAATTAACTGCACTGCGCGCTACTGATTTTGTTGGCTATTTTGACGTTGCTGAAATTAAGTACAAAGCTTTAGGGCTCATATTTGCTGAATACAAGAAAAAGTACTTAGGCAAAAAAACATCACAAAATGAAGCATTTAAAACGTTTATCAAAGCGGGCGGTAAGAGTTTACAAACATTGGCTATTTTTGAAGCTTTGCAGATCACCTTGAAAAATGCAGGAAAAGACTGTTGGGGATGGCCTGCATTCCCCGAACAATATCGCAGCGCAGATTCACCAGCCGTGGTTAATTTTGCTAAGCAAGAAAAGAAGTTAATCGAATTTTATTTGTTTTTGCAATGGCAAGCTGCCGAACAATTTGCTGCTGCCAGCAGCGCTGCCACCAACGCAGGTATGGAAATTGGCTTATACCGTGATCTAGCTGTAGGGGTGAGCGACGGTAGTGCAGAAATTTGGGGTAACAAAGATTTGTATTGTACCGATGTCAGCGTAGGCGCTCCGGCAGATGTGCTGGGACCTTTAGGTCAAAAATGGGGATTGCCGCCTATGGACCCAAGCGTGTTGATTGAACAACAATATCAACCTGTTATCGATTTATTCTCTTCGAATATGAGTGGGTCTGGCGCGCTGCGTATTGACCATGTTATGGCGTTGCTGCGCTTATGGTGGGTACATAAAGATGACCACGCGATTGAAGGCGCGTATGTAAATTACCCGGTAGATGATTTGCTCGCTATCCTTGCATTAGAAAGCGTACGTAATAAAAGTTTAGTTATCGGCGAAGATTTGGGCACGGTTCCCGATTTTATTCGAGACAAGCTGTATGCTAATGGCATGTATTCATACCGAGTCTTCTTTTTTGAGCAAGCCGAAGATGGCGGGTTTTACTCGCCTTCACATTACCCCGTGCAATCTATGGCAACCTTAACGACACACGATATGCCTACCTTAAGCGGGTTTTGGCACTGCGACGACTTGGCCTTAGGAAAAGAAGTTGGTTTATACCCTGATCCTGAAATGTTAAGCAGTTTGTATAATATTCGTCATGAAAATAAACAGCAGATATTGAATACTTTGCATGGACATGGTTCTATTTCCCATGCAATTAGTGATGACGTGCATAACGTAGGCATGACACGTGAGCTCAATTTTGGCATGCAATTACACATGGCAGCAGGTTCAAGCGCCTTGCTTAGTTTGCAGCTAGAAGATTGGTTGCAAATGGATAAACCTGTTAACATTCCAGGTACCTACAGTGAATATCCTAATTGGCGTCGTAAACTTAGCCTAACTTTGGAAGATATTTTTATCAAACCTGAAGTGAGAGAACTTACAAAGCAATTAAGTGAACGCCGCAAGGGTGCAAGCAACTGAGTAAGTTGGCTAGATGTAAAGCAGTCAACGCGCAAACACAACAGTAAAGCGACAAGCAAAACAAAGAGGTTTTAAATGCACTTTGAGCAACAACTTTTAGATGGTCGCTGTCCGCATCCATTTTCGCAACTCGGCTGGATAAGTGAAGGCAGCAAAGCTTTTGTCAGTATTTGGTTTCCTCAAGCTTCTGCTTTATTAATAAGAGATGCTCACAGTCATAAAAAAATTACCGAATTGGATAAATCTGATACCGGGCTTTTTACCGTAAGTTTGTCTGGTGAAAAAGCTCAGTACACACTTTACGAAGTGGTAGCGCAGACCCAAGATGGTGAATATATTTACATCGACCCTTATCAATTTTCAGATGTAGCGTACAGCGCCGTGCATTTCATTGACCATGCCCCGCAAAATTTATACCAGCAGGCTGGCGCGCAATTAGTGAGTACTAAAAACGGTGTGGACGGTGTTCGTTTTGCCGTATTTGCACCTAATGCAAGCGCTGTATCCCTCATTGGCGACTTTAATTATTGGGATAAACAACTACACCCCATGCAAAAAACTGAATTGGGGTATTGGGTATTATTTATGCCAAATTTGTCGCCAGGCGCCCTATACAAGTATTCGATAAAAGATGCCCATGGCAATCAACTCCCCGATAAATCAGATCCTTTAGGGTTTAGTCAGCATCAGTATCCATCACATTCTTCTGTGGTATACGATCATAGCGCCTACCAATGGCAAGATGCTAAATGGCATAAATCAAAAAAAGACCCATATCAATCTCCTATGAGTATTTATGAGGTGCATTTAGGCTCGTGGAAACGTCCTAGTGACAGCAATAAAAAATACTTAAGCTATCACGACCTCGCGCACGATTTAATAGCCTACGTAAAAGAAATGGCTTATACCCACATTGAAGTGTTGCCGGTGTCTGAATTTCCCTTCGATGGTTCTTGGGGTTACCAACCTGTAGGATTATTTGCGCCAACGAGTCGTTTTGGTGCGCCCGATGAATTTAAGTTTTTTGTAGACACGTGCCATCAAAATAAGATTGGTGTCATAGTTGATTGGGTGCCGGCGCATTTCCCTGATGACGGCCACGGCCTTGCTCAGTTTGACGGCACGCATGTGTATGAATATCAAGATCCGCGTAAGGGTTGGCATCCAGATTGGAATTCGTGTATTTATGATTTTGGCAAAGATACTGTTCGTCAGTTATTAGTTGCTAATGCATTATTTTGGTTCGACAAGTTTAAAGTAGACGGCATTCGTGTAGATGCAGTTGCGTCTATGCTTTATTTAGATTATTCACGCGAGGACGATGAATGGGTGCCTAACGTAGACGGCGGTAACCATAATTATGAGGCTATCAGTCTGCTGCAATGGGTGAATACTGCCGTTTATGAACAATTTCCTCAGGCAATAACCATTGCTGAAGAATCAACCTCATTTGCGGGTGTTTCAAAGCCAGTATCATCAGGTGGTTTAGGATTCGGCTTTAAATGGAATATGGGGTGGATGCATGACTCACTTCACTACATTGCCAAAGATCCAGCGTATCGCCGCTATCATCATTCAGAACTTACTTTCTCAATGGTATATGCATACGATGAAAGCTTTGTACTGCCTATTTCCCATGACGAAGTCGTTCATGGGAAAGGCTCAATGATACAAAAGATGCCAGGAGACGATTGGCAAAAATTTGCAAATTTACGCGCTTATTATGGATTTATGTTTGGGCATCCGGGCAAAAAACTGCAGTTTATGGGCAATGAAATAGCACAATATGCTGAATGGAATCACGATTCTTCTCTTGATTGGCATTGTCTAGAATCTCGCCAACAAGAAGATGGGAATGAGCAAAAAGTTAACCCTCATGTTGGTATTAACGAGCTATACAAGGCGCTTAATAAAGTGTACACAAAAGATAAGTGTTTACATGCACTTGATCACAACCACGCGGGTTTTAGGTGGTTAGATTTACATAATGCTGAACAATCAGTATTTTCGTTCGCCCGATTTAGCGGTTTACAAGAGGATGTGGTTATTGTGGTAAGTAACTTTACTCCTTCGGTACATGAGCATTTCAGAATTGGCGTGCCTTTTGCAGGTAAATATAAGGCAATACTAAATACCGATGACGCCGCCTTTGGTGGCAGTGGGTATAAAGTTAAACAAACGGTTAACAGTAACGCTAATGCCGCCAATGATTTGCCTAACAGCATTGATATTGTTTTGCCGCCTTTGGCCACTATGTTTTTTAAAATATCAACACGCTAGTTATTAGCACATATTAGAGTATCGTATTATAATGAGTCATCAGTCTCTTTTGCCCAGTATTGAGCGAAGCAATAAGACTGGGGCATTTGAATTACGCCCCGGAAATATGCAGCAGTTTGGCGCTACACTCACCGATGAGGGGTGTAACTTTGCTATTTACGCCCCCGACGCCGAAGAAGTTTTTATATGCTTGTTCGACAAAAATGAGCAAGTGTTAGCACAAATTGCTTTACAACAACGAAGTCAGTCTAAATGGTTTGGCATTATTACCAACGTTACCAGTAAACATTTATACGGTATTCGTTTACGGCCCAAAAAAAATAGACAAACCCACCCCGATTCAGCAGCCAGTAAATTACTCATAGACCCCTATGCAAAATCACTTAACAGACCATTGCAGTGGCAGTCGAGTCTGTACAAAGGCGATTCTCACGCCCTGGTGCCTAAGGCTAATATTTTGGTCCCCTCTACTATTAAGCTTGAACCGCTTAGCATAAAGCCGGAACAGCGTATTATTTACGAGACTCATATTAAAGGCTTAACCGCCAATCATCCTGAAGTGCCCGATGATATAAAAGGAAAATATTTGGGCGCTTGTCACCCTGCGGTAATTTCGCATTTAAAAGAGTTAGGCGTTAGTAGTGTTCAATTTTTACCGCTTATGGCGTTTATGCCAGAACCCTTCATTTCCGATAAAGGCTTGACCAATTATTGGGGCTATAACCCTATTAATTTTTTTGCAGCTGAACCAAGATATGCGGTTCATGATGCTGTATCTGAATGCAAAGAAATGATTCAAAGCTATCGAGACGCTAATATTGAAGTTATTCTAGATGTGGTGTTTAACCACACTTGTGAAAGTGGTCACGACGGACCAGTGCTAAGTTTTAGAGGTTTATGTGAGTCTCATACCTACTTAATGGATCATAATGATGAGTCAGATACGCCGCAATACGTTAATTATTCAGGCTGTGGTAACACCTTAAAAGTTTCTGATACCTATATAACGAATCTACTCATTGATGCTTTGCGGTATTGGGTGAGCGAGATGGGAGTAAGTGGTTTCAGATTTGACCTAGCTAGTATTGTGGGCAGAGAGGTTTACGAATTTAAGAGCAATGCGACTTTTTTTAAAATTCTAAAACAAGATCCGGTGCTAAAAAATGCGATGATGCTAGCAGAACCCTGGGATATAGGGCCTGGTGGCTATCAACTTGGGCAATATCCTGATTATTGGCTGGAAGTAAACGATAAGTTTAGAGATGTTGTGCGTGGTTTTTGGCGCGGTGATGAAGGCTTGAAAGGAGAGTTCGCCACGCGAATGCTGGGATCCAGAGACGTGTTTCGTAAAAACGTTCGGCCTATGCATGCTAGTGTTAATAACGTGACTTATCACGATGGGTTCACTTTGCACGACACGGTGTGTTACGAACAAAAACACAACGAGGCAAATCTAGAAGAAAACCGTGACGGCCATAATCATAATTTAAGCGCCAATTATGGTGTTGAAGGTTCTACTACCAATGCCAGTATTCTTGATATTAGAGAGCAACAAAAGCGTAATTTATTTGCTACCTTAATATTGAGCCAAGGTACGCCGCATATACTGGGTGGGGACGAACTTAGTCGTACTCAAAATGGAAATAACAATGCATATTGTCAAGACAACTCGATTAACTGGTACGATTGGAAACTCGATTCACCCAAACAAGCGTTTCTTGAATTTTGTCGTTATGTGATTGCACTTCGCAATAATAATCCTTTGTTGCAGCAAATGAATTTTGCTGATGACTTTTTCGATAATAAACAAAATATAAAAAATGCCAACTGGTATAGACGAGATGGCAGCCATAAGTCAGATATAGACTGGGTTAATCATGATCATCACTGTTTTGCTTTGCATGTTGAAGGTGAGGTGGTAGTTGAAGATAGCATCGAACCTCAAGAATGGCTGTTTTGTATTAACAGCTTAGACAAAGAACGTGATTTCAGCTTGCCTATTTTGCATAGTAAGGGTCAATGGCAATGCCAATTAAATACTGGCAATGCAAAAGTCAGTGGGTATAACGAAATGCCTATTGAACCAAGCTTTAGTATGCAAGCGCGATCTATGCGGATATACAAAAAGACTAAAATTTAACTAAAGGTAATAAAATATGGCAACACCCACTTCTTCGAATAGTTTATGCGATGTTGGCTTCATTGGTCTTGGGGTTATGGGTAAAAATCTTGCTTTAAACCTTGCCGACAACGGATACAAAGTGGCGTGTTTTGATTTAGACCATGGCAAAGTAAATGATGCTTTAGAACAAGATGAACTTGAAAATAAAACGAGCCATGCAAGATTACTTGGCTGTAAATCTTACACCGAGTTATTAGCACACTTAAAAGCTCCGCATACTATTATATTGTCTGTCCCAGCTGGCGATCCCGTTGACCATGTTTGCGGCCATTTGATAAATGCCGGTATCCATCCTGACGACATTGTAATAGACACCGGAAACAGTTTATGGACTGATTCAGTAGAGCGTGAAGCGCTATATAAAGGTAAGTTTATATTCTTTTCTACCGCGGTTTCAGGAGGTGAGCAAGGTGCCCGCTTTGGCCCTTCATTAATGCCTAGCGGCGACCCATATGCTTGGACTCGCGTTGAGCCACTTTGGAACGCTATAGCGGCAAAGGTCGACCCTGCAACTGGCAAGCCAATTGAAACTTATGAAATAGGTAAGCCTGTCACCGAGGGTGAACCTTGTACCACTTATATTGGACCGGTAGGCGCTGGCCACTACGTGAAAATGGTACACAATGGTATTGAATATGCCGACATGCAGCTTATTTGTGAGGTTTATCACGTAATGCGCGACATGCTTGGCATGAGTGCGAAAGAGGTGAGCGACGTATTTATACAATGGAATGCCGGACTATTAGACAGTTACTTAATGCAAATAAGTGCGCAAGTTCTGGCTCAAAAAGACCCCGAAAATCTTCAGCAAGCATTAGTTGATATAATACTTGATAAAGCGGGACAAAAAGGAACTGGCCTATGGACAGCGGTAAGTGCGTTGCAGGTAGGCAGCCCAGCGCAGACTATTACACAGGCAGTATTTGCCAGAAGCTTGTCATCTTTCAAGACCCAAAGAGTTGCCGCTAGCAAGATATTAGCCGGCCCTGATCCCAGCTTGTTAGACGAAATAAAGGGGCTTGTAAACGGACAATTAGACAAACAGGCTATTATCCAGCAGCTACATGATGCATTATATTGCGCTAAAATATGTGCTTATGCACAAGGGTTTCAATTAATGGCGATTGCGGCGAAAGAGCACGGTTGGCAGCTAGACTTTGCGAAAATCGCAAAAATTTGGCGCGCGGGCTGTATTATTAGAGCCGTTTTTCTGCAGTCTATTGCTCACGCTTATGAAAATAACGAACATTTGGAAAACCTGCTGTTAGACCCGTTCTTTGTTAAACAAATAAAAGATTATCAGAGTAACTGGCGTCGCGGTGTTGCAAACGCAAGCCTAGCCGGTGTGCCTACTCCGGCGCTAAGCAGCGCGCTTAATTACTACGATTCTTTTCGCTGCAATGTATTACCCGCTAACTTATTGCAGGGCCAGCGTGATTTTTTTGGTGCACATACCTATTCAAGAATTGATAAGCCTGAGCATTATAAATATCACCTAGCATGGGGCAGTGACGATCCCACGCAAACCAGAATACGTAAATAATCGCTTAGTTTTGTTGTTTGTTACTAAAATTGTACCCAAGGGCCGATTGTGGTGTTAATCAAAAAGACATTAGCCGTATACTGATTCTTTTTTATGTAATTTAATTACAATGTTAAGTGCTTTTTTTACGCTTGTACCATGTTATTTAGCAAGCTGTTACTACAAGCGCTCGCTATCTTTCAATATTGTCAACGAATTACAGAAGTATCGGTGTTTATAGCGCCAATGGAGTTAAAACTGTAAGTTTTCACCAATTTGGAGTTTTTGCTTTCTTTGCATAGAATGCCGTTCAGATATAGTTTCGTTAGTGCAAAAGCAAAGGATGAAGTGACATGAATCAGCAGTTTGAACAAAAACTACAATCGAGTTGGCAAGAAAGGCAAGAGTTTGCTGAAAGAATGCTGCCAATAGTGGGTAGATTGTATCGCAATAGTGCAATAGAAATTTTGGTGTATGGACGCGAACTATTAAATGCTAGTGTGATTGATCTTATAAAAGCTCATCGTCGGGTCAGGTTGTTTGAGGGTGCTAAACTCAGACTGCGTGAAAGTTGGCCTATCCTTGAAGCCATTAGCGAAATGAATCTTGCACCTTGTCAAATTGATATAGGTAAATTAGCTTATGATTTTCACTATGGTAAAAGTTCTGGCCAACCATCTGATATTAATACATTTTTACGCGCCAAACTTACTCAAGTTATTGATAAGGAAGACGTACACGAGCCTAGAGACGTGGTACTTTATGGCTTTGGTCGAATAGGGCGTTTGTTGGCTCGGCTTATGATTGAACGTCAAGGCAAAGCCAATAAGCTTCGCTTAAAAGCAATTGTTGTAAGAGGCGGCAGCCATGGCGATTTAGAAAAACGCGCTAGCTTGCTGCGTCGCGATTCTGTACATGGCCCGTTCAATGGCAGTATTACCGTAGACACACAGCGCAACGCGATCAAAGCAAATGGCGCATTTATTCAAGTGATTTACGCTAACCATCCAAGTGAAATTGACTATACACATTATGGAATAAACAATGCCATAATAGTCGATAACACCGGTATGTGGCGAGATGAAGAGGGCTTGTCGCAGCACCTACTCGCGAAGGGCGCTGCTAAAGTGCTGCTTACCGCCCCTGGTAAAGGTGCAATTAAAAATATTGTGCATGGTGTCAATCATAACGATATTTTAGCCAGTGACATTATTTTGTCGGCAGCCAGTTGTACTACTAATGCTATTACGCCGGTGCTAAAAGCATTAGATGAAAAATATGGAATAGACAGTGGTCATGTAGAAACAGTGCACTCTTTTACGAACGATCAAAACTTGATTGATAACTACCACAAAGCCGAGCGCAGAGGTCGTGCCGCCACGCTAAATATGGTTATTACCGAAACGGGCGCGGCACAAGCAGTATCAAAAGCGTACCCCAAGCTAAAAGGAAAGCTTACTGGAAATGCTATTCGTGTTCCAACGCCGAATGTGTCAATGGCAATTTTGAATCTGAATTTGAGCAGCAGTACCGACAAAGAAAGCATTAATACACATTTGCGTAATATATCTTTGTTTAGTGATCTTCAGCATCAAATAGATTACACCGCATCAACTGAAATTGTGTCTACCGACTTGGTTGGCACGCGAGCACCCGCTATAGTCGATTCTCAAGCTACCATTGTTGCCGACAACCGCGCAATTTTGTATGTTTGGTATGACAATGAGTTTGGGTACAGTTGCCAAGTTATGCGAGTGGTTACCGATATGGCCGAGTTAAGCGTACCAACATTGCCATAAGCCATTATAAATGATGCGCAATTTTGGCAGTTCAATGTGGGCATACAAAGTATGATTACTAAAAAATGGGTCATAAAAACTCAGTAATTAACTTTCAAAAAAGCTGTTTGGGGTAATCTAAGCCGCTTTTTTTTATTTCAGGTTTTGCAAATCTTCATTGTTTGCTAGTATAGACAAAATAATAATAACAAGCGTGCTTTTTGCCTATGTCAAATACCTCAACAAAGTCAATTATACCTGCTGCACCTACTATGTTTATCAATAGTCAATTTGATAGTGGCAATATTAGAGTGCTGGAGATTGACTCTCCAAGTAATATCCAGCTTGCAATAAACAAAGACAATCATTCAGAATTCTACCAATGGTTTCATTTTAAATTACATGGTACTGCATTCATTGAGCATAAATTGCATATTAATGATTTGGCCAAATCTGCTTACCCCGACGGTTGGAAAGACTATCAAGCCGTAGCGTCATACGATCGTCAAACGTGGTTTAGAGTAGACACACAATTTACCGGCGACCAACTCATTATTGAGTTCACACCTGAATATGACAGTGTTTATTTTGCGTATTTTGCGCCATACAGCTATGAGCGCCACCTTGATCTAATTGCCTATGCGCAAATGAGCTTTGATTGTAGTCATCAACTACTTGGTTTGACACTCGACGGCAGAGAACTTAATTTGCTGGTAGTAGGTGACGTCGATTCAACTAGCGACGATGCGCAGGCCGATG
>JBLHMY010000046.1:0-14904 GCA_047621065.1 Glaciecola sp.
CAATTAATGATGAATATGGACACGATGTAGGTGACGACTACTTACGCATGTTTGTTAATGTTGTGAACGACTGTATCCGAGATACCGATACGTTTGGACGCCTTGGAGGCGATGAGTTTGGCTTATTGTTACCCAAAGCAAAAGAAGAAGATGCAGTTGCGCTCGCTAAACGCATAATTAAAACACTGACTAAAACGCGTAATATTCAAAATCATAGAATGAGCATTAAAACGTCAATTGGGATAGTAGTAGCTCAAGAGAACGAAGACACCGATAAACTCAACTATAAGAATCTTACTGCTTATGCCGATAAAGCGGTTTTTATTGCAAAAAAACAAGGTGTTAATCAATTTAGCATATATAAAAACCCTGAGTTTGCATAGTCTGTTGCCGAGCATTTTTGGCAATACAGAATATATGACCGTTTAATAAAGAACGTGTAGTAGAAAATCTGTAAAAAATTTATCATCTCTATGCGCACCCCAATATTTTTTGCCACAAACACTATTACATTACCATCAAACAAACTAACATAAACGAATATAATAATTCGTTTTTCAACTTTTAATGAGCAATTATGGCAGACCAACTTCCCGATTTGATTGAAGAGGTCGTAGCGTCTGACGATCTTTCCCAAAACACCAGCATTGCCAATACCATTGCCGCAACCGATGCTGAAAGCTTAGCGCTGTTGCTTGAGTCAATCCCATTAGAGCCTCGCATAATTAGTTGGCAACAAGTGCCAAACGCTAAAAAGCTCGATGTGCTGGTAGAAATGCGCGGTGACCCGCGCACTACAGTTATTGATTCAACGCCCAATGAAGAATGGGACATTATCTTTCAAAACGTAGATGCCGAGCAGCTTCTTGAAATATCAGACACCCTACCGACCCATTTGCTAGATATTGCGCTGGCCGCCATGGGCAAGCAACAGCGTCAGTTTTTCCAAGATGCCAGCCAATATAAAGATGAACAAATAGGACATTGGTTAAATCATGAATTACTGGTACTGCCAATTAATGCAAAAGTAAGGGATGGGCTGCGACTCCTCAGACGAGAACTGCCCGATGCCACCGAATGCATTTTTCTATTAAATCGCACAGGGCAGTTCTCAGCGGCGGTGAAACTAAGCAGTCTATTTGGCGCGCCTGAACACCTGCCGTTAGTAGATTTATCTGTAGAGTACATCACGATTGTGAAAGCCGAACAAGATGCGGTACAAGCAGCTCGCGAAGTACAAAGTAGTGGATTTATTTCTCTGCCAGTGATAGACGACAATAACAAGCTGCTAGGAAGAGTCGACATAGTCACCGCGTGTGAGCTGGTGAACGAGGACTATGAAAGACAGGTAATGTCATCGGCGGGTATGGATGAAGACGAGGATTTATTTTCATCTGTTCCGACAAGCGCCAGAAAACGTGCAATTTGGCTAGGCATTAACCTCATGACTGCATTTTTAGCATCATGGTTTATTGGCTTATTTGAAGCCACCTTACAAGAGGTCGTTGCGCTAGCAGTACTTATGCCTGTGGTAGCTAGTATGGGCGGGATTGCTGGAAGCCAAACACTAACGCTTATAATACGAGGGCTAGCATTGGGACAAGTAACCAAAAGCAACCGCAAAGCGCTGCTTGATAAAGAACTAAAAGTCGGCATATTAAACGGTTTTATATGGGCATTTGTAGTAGGTGCTATTGCCTATTTATGGTTCGACAGCAGCTTACTTGGCGTGGTAATAGGCATTGCAATACTGTTGAATATTATTGCCGCAGCCATTACAGGGGTAATATTGCCCTTGGTATTGTCAAGATTAAAAATTGACCCTGCCCTGTCTGGTTCAGTCATACTAACAACGGTCACGGATATTGTAGGATTTGTTGCATTTTTAGGCTTAGGCAGTATTTTCCTGCTGTGAAGTTTCATATTGCGCATCCTTTTGCTTAAGTTGGCCGGTTGACAATAAGCAATAAAAAACCGACCTAGTTTTGATAAGCTAGGTCGGTTTACTTTGTGTTCTGCCTCAAATTTACGCACCTAGCCCTTAACAGGCTAGTTGAATATATTAGCGACTAGCGCTGTACAAGCTTCGCCATACGAAAAGGTCGACTCGGTCTAGCTTGCCATCATCATTTAAATCATAGGCTTCATCGAAATTACCGCCATTTCCGGCAGCATCTCTTCTAGCTCTTGATATAATAAAGAAGTCGGCATAGTCTAAACGACCGTTGTTATTAGCATCGCCAAGTATCGCAGTTCTTTCAAACAACATACCCACAATGATTGGATCGTGATCCGAAGAGCGATATTCTGAGCTATCTTCATACTCTAGCGGTTTAACTACACTAGAACGGGCGAAGTTGTCTGCATATTCAAATACTTGAGGTTCATCTGCATTAATATGCCATGCCGCTACACCTCTAATTAGCTCTTGTGCCTGAGCGTTAGCTAACACATAGTCAAGCGAGCCAAACTTATTATCAAACGAATAACTATACGCTTTTGGACCATCCTGTGCACGCGCTACATCAACATATCCAGCGTTGTTTAGCGTAATGATTGGATCTTCTTGGCCATAAGCATTCAAGTCACCTACTATCATAATAGCTTGGTCAGCAAAAGTGCTGCCTAACCAAACATGCAACGCTTGTGTTGCACGCGTTCTGGTTAAGTTACAAGAACCTTGACCATTTACCGTATCGTCGTCACCCGTGCCACAGCTACCGCCCTTAGATTTAAGATGATTCACGTTAACTACAAAAGTATCACCCGTATCATTCACTAAGAACATTTGGGCAAGCGATGGACGGTTGCGTGAAGTATCAAATAAAGGGCCAATATCATCAGCAATAGAATTTGATGAATCTAGTATTTCTAAATTATCGGCTAAAGACACAATATTAGTATTGTACAAAATACCATTCGAAATCGCATCACTACCTTCTTTTGGTGGCCCTGCATCTACGAAGCGATAAGCATCTTCACCATAGCGATTATTCAAGGCATCGGTTAATTGAGCAATTGAGCTTTGCGGGCCGAAGCCGTCATTCTCAATTTCCATTAATCCAATAACACTCGCATCTAATTCAACTAAAGCTTCTACTATTTTGCCAAGCTGCTCTTGATACTCTTTGAAGGTTTCTGCACCGCGACTCGTTGGGAACTCTTCGCCGTTACCGTCACCATTGAATAGGTTAAGGACATTAAAGCTCGCTACTTTTACATTACCTTCTAATGAAGGTGCTGCTGGGCGCTCGGCTGCAATGTAATTAACATTATCTACTGGGCGTAAACGGAAGTTACTAAAGCCAAAGTCCATAATGAAGGTGGAGCTTGTAATCACAGTGCCTGTGCGCAAAGTGTTACTAGCTGACAATTCACCAAAAGTAGTAGGCATATTATAAAGACCATTTTGCAAGTCATCTAGAATGAATTCATTATTCTCATTCTGTAAGGCCAATGCAATTGCCTCTGGCGAACCTGGTAGATGTAAATGCGTGGGCACATATAAACGCTCACTTGCCACTAATACTTCGCCTAAACGCGCATACTGAGGCGTGCCTGTTACGATTAAATCGCCGAAGTTTACCACAAGCATGTTTTCAAGTGCTTCAAGATTACTCGCATCAGATAAGGGCAAAGCAAACGGTGTTTGCGGCACAGATGAACCAGTACTAATCGCTAAAAACTCGCTAGCAACAATTTGTGTTTTACCAAATGCTTCGCCTACAACACCTCTAACCCGCAGGGTATCACCAGCAATTATATCGGGCATAGCTAGGTCATTTAAAAATACAAACAATGCTTCAGATGTATTTGGGTCGGCATCTTCGTCAAACGACTCTTCTTGAATAAAGAAACCACCCAAAGCGTCCGCCACCAAGGTAACGACACCTTCCACAACAAGTTCAGTATCGAGTAACGGCGTTACCTCGCCAGCCCCTTGAATTAGGTTTATTAGCGTTGCTGGATCGTTAATGTCTACTGGATCTGGACCTGTACTGTCATCAATTCCCTCGTATAAACCAATATCGTCTAGGGTGTTTTGTTCAAAACCGTCCCATTCAATAGAAGGGTCAAACTCATCAAAGGCATTAGTATCACCAGTGGTGACGACAAGTTTACGTCTTAAGGTGTTGTCCTTGGTACTTACGAGGCCTGTGCCCCATTCGCCATCTGGCCTAACACCGGCTTGACCAATTGCATCAACGACGTCGGTTCCTTTCATTAGTAATACAGAATCGTCACCGTTAAAGCTCAGACTACCACTTAACTGCACCACACCAGAAATTACAGGTAATACGGCACTTGGGTTGGCCAGCACAAACACGCTCTGATCCGCTAACATGCCTTCAAGAGGAATACTGTAACTAACGCTTGTGGCAGAATTTTGATAGCCATCAATAGAGTATTCCGATAAATCGATAGTACGACCGGTGATGTTCACCAACTCAATAACTTTATTAAAGCCGCTACCTTCAACATACTCAGAAATAAAGATGTCGGACTGGGTAAATTCAAAACTGCCTAAACCCACTTCTTCTCCAGAGGTTTTGCCATCTAAGACGTTCGCGCCGGCGGGTATCCAGTTGTCTGGGTTGTAGCTTGCACTAGCCCCTGTATTGTTTACACGTTTAGTGTAACTATCGAGGTATTCCCAAGGTTCGCCGTTTCCATCAACGTTTATATCGCCATATAGGTCAACGACTTCACCGTTACAGAATAACTCAATGGCATCGTCTCCGTTTATATTAGCTGCGCTGCTTGTGTAGTTAGGCTCTATACCAAAGTAATCATTAAAATTATTAGTCGTACTAGCAATATAGATAAACGTACCGGCAACGGCAGAATCGGCTGGGAAAGTAAATTCTTCACCATCGGTGCCGCCGCCGTTATTGGCACTACCAAGACCACATATTGATAAATCAGGAATATCTTGAACAACGTAAATTTCAACGCCTTTTGGTAACCCACCAGATAATGAACCATCAAAGATAGTGGTCATTATTAAGGGCGAAGCATTTGTTGGTGGAGTAACCGGCGGCTCAACTGGTGGGTCGATTGGCGGATCAATAGGTGGATCGATCGGTGGATCACCAGGACCAACAACAGAAGAACAGGTGTTTTGGGGATAAATCAAATCAATCCACTGTGGGTTATCAACATAAGGATTACGATTACCTTGATATTGATAAATTCTGTCGTGACGATTCGTTTCAGTATCATCAATTGGATCAGCATCGTTCCATGCAAGTAACACGCAAAGTTTGCCTAATGCATTTTCGCTGGTGTTGGTTAGCCTGTCTACTAAGAATAAATCAGGCGTATCTTCACCTGTCTCACCTTCGTAGCGGGTATCCATGTATAACATCATACGAGCTACATCACCTTTCATTTGGTCTCGTGGTTCAAACGAATCGTTATCTACCCGCGAGCCGGGTGCTTCACCAATGGCGTTATCACTAAGGTCAAAATCTAAGTTTCCGCGTGTCGAGTTCACTGAGATATCAGCTGGACGTAAGTGATGAATGTCGGTATAGGCTAGTTCAGAACGGTCACCAAAACCATGGCTGCTAGGCCAGCTATGCTCGCGATTCCAGTTATCTTGGTCGCTACTTTGAACACCGCTGCCATTGCTAAACTTGGCAATTGAACGGCCTGAATAAATCAAAATCACATTATCTGTATTAGCGGGGTCTTCGTCGGTAGACGTCAGCGCACTCCATACTTGCGAGTAACTTAAGCGAACATGATTAGCTTGGGCTGCATCGTTTATAAGTGCTTTAATTTGAGCAATATCAGCTTCATTTGGCACTGTAGGTAAACTTGCTATGGCGGTGTTAATATCGGCATATAAAATGTCTGCATCAAAATTGCTAGGATCAGCTACCTGACTTAAGTCCGGGCAGTTAAAACATGGTGCAACTAAATCGCCATTTCCAGGTGGGTCAACTGGCGGCTCAACTGGCGGCTCAACCGGACCAGAATTATCTGTGGTATGGGCACCTAATCCATCAAAAGTATCTATCGGAAAAGCGGTCCATTCTATAGAAGGGTCAAATGCATCGTTTGCATTGGTGTCGCCCGTTTCTATATTAGTGTTGCGCACGATGGTTGCATTTTGAGTTGACACACCGTTACCAGACCAGCGGCTGCCTGGGTCGAAATTAAACTGACCCACAACATCTAATAAATCACCGAGTTCATTTCTGAGCATTACGGTGTCGTCGCCGTTAAACCCTATAACGGTGGTTATGCTAGCAACGTTAATAATATCAGCCCCTGCACTGCTGTGGCCAATAACATAGGTACTGCCACCGGCTAGGTTGCCAGAAAGGCTCACGTTTCCTGAGGCGGTTGCTGCGCCATTAAAATAAATTTCTAGCACGTAGCCTTCAAGGCTAACGCTATCGGTACCTGAGTTGTAAATTTCTATTGCTTTGTTGTTGCTAGAGCCTTCGATGTATTCAGAAATAAATACGTCTGCTTGGGCATGTGCGCCTAAGCCGCAGGCTAATAACAATGGCAGTATCTTAGTGTACTTCATGATGTATCCGTATTGTCGTTAGAATTCAAAAAACCTGCACAAAGGTACAGGTTGCTTATGAATACTATGTGACAATTTTTTGACGGTCTAGCACTTATTTTCAATTGGTTGACTACATTACTGAATAGGAAAAAGAAAAGGTCATAAAAACCAATGTTTTATGACCTATGTACCGCAGTTATTTTTTTCTAAAAAAATTATTTTTATTTATGCATTGTCGTCAATAATGCTTTTGGTAAACCACTTACTTAACATTTCCTTTTCATATGCAAAGGGTTGGTTGCGACCTGAAATACCTACGCCATGCAAGTAATTCATATTTTTCAGATTGACCTCTTCGCTTCCTAGTATCTTGCCAGAGGCATCAATCAATTGGTAGGTGAACTCCAATCGAGGAATATCTACATTTCGCATTATACGGACATTATCCATGCTTGTTGACAAGCCTATAAACGAGGCAGGCACAAAACTGCCAGCTAAATCAACATCAGTCACCGTCACGCTAAGAAATTGGCCTTGGGGTAAATCTTTAGCTAGTTTGTCGAGGTGTTTTTCTAATTGAGAAAAGACGTGTTTGCGATATTTCGCATTTGAAAAGTTACGTTCTTTTACATCGGTAAAAGATTTAGGTTCAATCCATTTTACCGACACTCGTTGTAATTCATTATCACTTATGTATATGTCGTCACTGGTTTGTGCGGCGCTCACAGGCAATGACAAAACATGAAAAAGTGCAAAAAATGCGACAATCGCGTAAGGGCCATTATTCAAATTCATGACAAATCCTCTGCTGGTAATTATGCCTAGTAATCAGGCTACAAGCCTATTTACTAGGGCTTAAGGATGACTAAAATGTATAACATGTGTTTATTAGGGTGCTGTTATGCTCAAAAGTTCAGATACTTCAATTTCTGAACACAACTTAGTCAAATTTTCACCAAATATGTATGGGTTTTTATCTTTATTTACACAATAAAGAATATAAAAACGGTCAATGGCTTCAATTGAATCGGTTACTTCAATTACATAATCAACCTGATGAGTTTTTAGCACCATATTGTTACGCATATAGCTGTCGCGTAGTGCAATAATTTTGCTCCGCTCAGGCACCTCTATTATGCTTTTGTACCAGCCTACGATGGTCTTGGCGGTGCCGCCAAAGAAATGCTGGGCGAAGTCAGAGCGCAAAAAAACGATCACTATAATAATTTGAATAAGAACGATAAAAACTTTGCGCATTGCTAGTCACCAAAACAGATGTACTTCTATCATATACAAGTTGTGCCATAAAACAAACACAGAGCATTTCTGCATAGTAATTGTAGAATATTTTAAGCCTATTAATTAAGTAATGTTTTCGTTCCGTTGTTTAGTAATATATTGATCTTGATTAACTCTTATTAACTTCGATTTGATATACTTGTTCATTGGCCAACCTGTTGACGAGAAAGGTTAAGAAAGAATGACCGAAAAAATTCGAGTTAAAGACATTATCCCAATTAAAATTGAAAAGTCGACGGTGCAAATAACTAAACCCAGTTACTCTGCTCGAAATCGTATTTATGTGCGTTCAGTAAAAGGTGCCTTAGAAAGTTTCCGGCGTGTTTTTGGTTTTATCTTTTTAGGCCTGTTCGCCATTATCCCTTGGATTCAACATCAAGACCAACAAGCAATACTGTTTGATTTGGCACAGCAGCGCTTTAGTATCTTTAGCCTTACTTTATGGCCACAAGACCTAACCATATTAGCGTATATAATCATTGTTGCTGCTTTTGCTCTTTTCTTTGTCACAACGTTTGCTGGTAGAGTATGGTGCGGCTTTATGTGTCCGCAAACTACTTGGACGTGGATTTACATATGGTTTGAACAAAAAATTGAAGGCAGTCGCAACAAACGCATTAAGCTTGACCAGCGTAAGATGGACACCGACAAATTTATAAGGAAAACCCTCAAACACACAGCTTGGGTAAGTGTGGCCTTGTTGACCTCACTTACATTTGTTGGCTACTTTGTGCCTATCAATGAACTATTTATTGGGTTTTTCACCTTTGATGTAAGCTTTTGGGTCACTTTTTGGGTGCTATTTTTTACGGTGTGTACTTATGGTAACGCAGGTTACATGCGTGAAATAATGTGCACACATATATGTCCGTATGCCCGTTTCCAGTCAGCTATGTTTGACAAAGATACGTTTACAGTGTCGTACGATGCACTCAGAGGCGAACAACGCGGCCCTCGCTCCATGAAGTCACCCATTGATGAAGTACGCGCTAAAGGCCTTGGAGATTGCATAGATTGTAACTTGTGTGTGCAAGTTTGCCCTACCGGCATAGATATTCGCAACGGCTTACAATATGAATGTATTAATTGCGGCGCGTGTGTAGATGCTTGTAACGGCGTAATGGACAAAATGGGCTATGAACAAGGCTTAATTAAGTTTACGTCTGAACACCAACTAGCCGGCGGTAAAACTAAAATCCTTAGGCCCAAGCTAATTGGTTATGCGGTAGTGTTAGCCATCATGTCAGGGTTATTAGTATTTGATATTGTTTCAAGAGTGCCCCTTGAAGTCGACATTATTCGCGACCGCAACTCTCTTTACAGAGAAACCAACGAAGGACTTATTGAAAATGTATATACCTTAAAAATACTCAATAAAAGTCAAATACAACAAACCTATACAGTTCAGGTGTTGGGCTTAATCGACCCCTCATTCGTTGGCGATAGCAGCGTGACGGTGAAAGGTGGCGGTGTTTACACCTTACCCATAAGTGTTGCGGTTAATCCAAATAACATTGAACAAGACACGCAAAAAATATACTTTAGAGTATCAACTTCAGTAAATGGTGAGATAGTGGAAGTGGAAGAACGTAGTACGTTCATATTTACGGGTGTCTGATTTTACTTTTGAAGAACTCACCCCGGCATTAATTTTAGATGCAATAGAAAGCCTAGGCATTTATGTTACCTCTGGTTTATTGGCACTTAACAGCTACGAAAATAGAGTTTATCAATTTGTTACTGAAGATCACGGTCGAATGGTGGCTAAGTTTTATCGTCCTAAGCGTTGGTCGAACGAACAAATATTAGAGGAACATGCTTTTGCATTTGAGCTTCAAGGCCACGAATTACCTATTGTTGCACCAAGCAAATTCGACGATAAAAGTCTGCACACCTATGAAGGCTACCGGTTTGCTTTATTCCCTTCTGTAGGCGGGCGTCAATTTGAGGTAGACAATTTAGACCAGCTTGAATTTATGGGTAGGTTAATTGGCCGCATTCACGCTACTAGTTCAAAAAAGCCATTTCAACATCGTTTAAGCATTAACATACCTGAATATCTCCACGAACCCTGTGCAATATTAAAGCAAAGCGAACTGGTGCCATTTCATCTTCACCGACCCTTTTTTACTATTTTAGAGCAGGTCTGTGCGCTTGCAGAGTCCCAATACAATGCCTTAGCTAACAAAGTTTCACACATTCGTTTACACGGAGACTGCCACCCCGGCAATATTCTATGGCGCGATGGCCCTATGATAGTCGATTTAGACGACTGTCGTTCAGGGCCTGCTATTCAAGATTTATGGATGTTGTTGGCGGGTGACACTTCGCAACAGCAAATGCAGTTAGAAATGTTAATTGAAGCTTACGAAAAATTTAATACCTTTAATGCTCAAGAACTCGAATTAATAGAGCCATTACGCGCTATGCGAATGGTGCATTACATGGCATGGCTATCAAAGCGCTGGAAAGACCCTGCTTTTCCTCGAGCCTTTCCTTGGTTTGGCGAAGACAAATATTGGGAAAACCAGATACTTTCGTTAAAAGAACAATTGTCTGCGTTGCAACAACCTTCTATCCGCCTGCCTTCATATTAAAGGCATGTGGATTAACTTTTTGTTTGCGCAAATTAATCCATACAACTAGTTTTATTCATTGTTGGTAAACCAGACTAGCACTATGCCTTAATTATAAAAGTGCTGCCTTCTTACCATTTACACTAGCATATTTATGCAATCCCTCTACAATACCCCCAAGATAGGTGCAAAACACTATGTTGCTTGATGTTTTATTAAGCAATGTAAGATTTTTGTTAAACGGGAAATAGGTTTAAAACCTGTGCTGCCCCCGCAACGGTAATCAATTCATCTACTACCTTTATTTTAGTCAGTAGATGGTCTTTACATTTACATTCGTGAAAATTAAATCATTGATGCGTCATCCACTGTGGCAAGTTGCATTTTTGCACAGCTATGGGAAGGAATTGTAAAACATATTGTGAGCCCGGATACCGGCCTGTCTTCTAAGCATGCAGCATTTGGCTGTTCGTTGGCATGTAGGCTGTTTTAGATAACAGCAATACGAAGAAGCACAGCTTTTCAAAAATCGCTTTGTGCTTTTAATTTTACACCTTGTACTCGGGCGGAGTACTTACAAGGACCTTTAATGAGAACTCAAATTGCTGTTCTGGCAGCCGCAGTGCTGACCAGTTTATATGTAAGTGCGCAAGCACAACAAGCTTCAAAAAACATCGAAACCATAACCATTTCAGGCACGCATTCACCTGTTCTTATTGGACAAATAGCGGGCGCTGTCACCATAATTGACGAGACTCGGATAAAAGCATCAGGCGCGGTAGGTATTACTGACCTATTACGTACGGTCGCGGGCGTTAACATTGGGCAAACCGGCACTAGCGGTAGCTTAAGTGAAGTACGCTTTAGAGGCAGCGAAAGCAACCATATAATGGTCTTAGTAGACGGTATTGCTGTTAACGATGGTGGCCAAGGTGGACTAACCGACTTTTCCCATTTGCTACTGGCAAATATTACGCGGATAGAAATACTAAGAGGCCCGCAAAGCGCAATTTGGGGCTCAAATGCAATTGCTGGTATCATTAGTATTACTACTAAGAAAACCGGCGGTGAAAAACTTCAAGCCAGCACAAGTGCCGCCATTGGCGATCGCAATACCTTGCGTGCCAGTGCGCATGTTGCCCAACAGTTACGAAATCTTGGATTCAACATTAATGTGTCAACTTACAAAACCCAAGGCGAAAACATAAGTCGTGAGGGCGATGAGGCCGATGGTTATAGCAATACTGATGTAAGTGGTGGTATAAATTATCATTTTAGCGATAGCAACCGCATTGATTTTAACGCCCGCATACTCGACTTCAGTAGCGATGCCGACGGCTACAACTTTGCCACCGGTTTAGTTGGCGATGGCAATTTGGTCGCTAAGGGCAATCAAATTTCACTGGGGCTTAATTGGCATTTCACGCCCCATATTAATGGCCAAAAAGACGGTATTTATTCGCAACTTTTATCACTTCAATATTCAAAACAAGATACTGACAATTTTAGCGATAATCTTTTTGAGCGCATGTCGCGTGGCGAAAAGTTACGCGTACTTTGGTCTAATCGATTCGAGTTTACCGCTAACACATGGATAAACGTTGGTCTTGAAAGCACAAGCGAAGACTTCACGCAACAAGGTCCCAGTTCGCAAAGTAGCGTTAATCAAAGCCAAAGCAATGATACTTGGTCTATTGTCAGCGATGGCATTTATGCAATAAATGATGCGGTAAGCGTAAGTGCTAGCTACCGATACGACAACAACGATATTTTTGACAATGCCAGTAGCTATCGCGCAGGTGCTACCTATGCCATTAATAACGACTGGCGTGTATTTATCTCGCAGGGCCAAGCAATTAAAAACCCAACCTTTGTTGAAAGGTTTGGTTTTTTCCCTAATTCATTCTTAGGCAACCCTAACCTTACCCCAGAAAAACAAAAAAGCACAGAAGCTGGCATAGAGGGGGCATTTGACAACATTAGCATTCAGCTAAATTGGTTTAATGCAACGCTTAACAATGAGATCCTTGGCTTTGTATTTGTGCCTGCAACGGGTCAATTTACGGCTCAAAATGCGTCCGCACAAAGTACCCGCGAAGGTCTTGAACTTAGCTTGTCTGGTCAATTGAGCAAACTTAGTTGGCAAGCACAATACAGCTATTTAGACGCCAGCGAAGGTAATAGCGCAGAACTTCGCCGTTCGCGCCATACCGGCTCTGCTAGCGCCACTTACACATTAAATGAACAGCACCAGCTATATGTTCAAGCTGATTATGCGGGTACCAAATTTGATAATTTCTTTCCCCCTATGCAAGCCGCCCAAATAGTGTCTTTAGGCAGTTACTGGCTGGTAAGTACAAATTATCAATACACCCACAATGAGCAATTAAGCGCCAGCTTACGTTTTTCAAACATGTTTAACGAATCTTACGAAGATGTATTTGGATATAACACCAACGGCAGTCGTGTATTGCTCAGCTTGGCTTATAATTGGTAATATAAGCTTGTCTTAACACTGCTCGTGTTATGCGAGCAAACATCATCAGAATACTTGCGGTGAGAATGCCATATGGTATTCTTTTGCGCAAAATAAAGTGAACTGAACTTATGACGGCTTTTGCAGTCAATATCAAGTATTAAACATTTAGGAATACAGCATGAAACGAATTTTAAGTGGTCTAGTATTAGGTCTTATAATGTCTGTGCAGGCATCTGCTCAGGTAGAGTTATGGCAAGAAGGTACGCATTATGAAATCATCGCCGAAAACGCATCAAAAAAACCAATAATGAAAGAGTACTTCTCATTTTGGTGCCCTGCCTGTTTCCAATTTGAACCTTTAGTTGCTCAGTTTAAAGAGAATTTACCTGAAGATGTAAAATTCACTAAAGTGCATGTTAACTTCATGGGCCTTACCAGTCGCGACATTCAAGGCGAAGCAACAAAAGCAATGATGATAGCGCGTGCAATGAAAGAAGAAGAAAAATATACCGCGGCTATTTTTAACTACATTCATAAGCAGCGAGCAACCATCACCAGCCTTGAAGATTTACGTAAAATATTTGTCGTAAATGGAGCCGACGGCGAAAAATTTGACAAATTAGCGGATAGTTTTAGCGTGAATAGCTTAGTTAATCGCAATAATAAGAGCATAGACGAATTTCGCGAACACTTAACTGGTGTTCCCACGTTTATCATAAATGAAAAATTTAAACCTACCTTCAAGAATGATATGAGCATAAACGAAATGATTGATTTAGTTGTATGGTTAACTAAACAAAAATAATCTTTATTAGTTTATAGACACAAAAACTCGAATTTCCAGAGCTGATACAAAAAAAGGGATCTGAACAATTCCTTTTTTTTACATAAATTAAGAGGCTAATTATAAATAGATGCGCTAAAAATTTGTTGTGCATTGATTATTATCATAATAAATCAACGTGTTAAGAAAATAAGTGCCAAGTTAAAGTAGTGCAGCTAATTAATCAGTGTTTGTAATGTTGGTGATAGATTAGTAGCCGATTTAGGTTCAGGTCGTGTAAAAACTAAAACTTGGCTTTGTTGATTTTCTTTTAAATTATACTTAGTAAATTATTAAGCGGGATGTCGTGATGATTGCAGTAACCGACAATATGTCGGCCTACGAACTGTATTTAAAAGTGAATTCGAGCAGAATAAAGCACATGCCTGCTCTGTTCAACACGGTAGTATTAAGGCGTAAAGAAACTATCAGATGCTGACCCCTTTATTCTTCGTTAGCATATACTAAGAACCGAGTGCTGAATATCTACGGAGTATTTTCATAAATGGAATCATCAGAATTATCAATTTTAGCATTAAATCTAATTATTATATTATTAGCGTACTTATCTATTTATCCAAAGTTAGCAGGTAATAGCGTTAATAAAATTGCCTTTTATGATGCTCTTACATCAGGTTTTGCATTGTTGGTTGTCGGTTTTAATTACTGGGGAAGTGGTTATGAATTCGATCTACTAATCTTTGATGTTAATTGGTTTTGGTTCACGATTGTGACTTATTTTTTAATTGAAATACCTATTATGGTTTGGTATTTTAAAAATCAGAAAGTTAAGCTGTGAAGCCATGGCAAAAGTATTTACAGATGCAAGGGGTGAATAAGTGGCGTATGTTTCACCTTCGCAAGAACAAACGTTAGAGTCACTTTTATCAACCGGTTGGCATAAATGGCAAGCAAAAGGTATGTTGTAACTATTCGAAGTGATTGCAACTAATCAGGCGTTTGTTTCGTTTGGTAATAAATGCAAAAGAACAGTTTCAACTAACTACTCAATCACATATTGGGTATTTGTTTGTTAAAGGTGAATTAAAAATTGGGAATGATACTTTTATAGAAGGTGATGGGCTTTGCGCAGAGCCTTGGAATATGTTGGCACTTGCAGCAACATCTTCAGTGGAAGCGTTATGGTTTGAGTTATAGGACGATGTAACAAGTTTTGTGTAATTGCCTATCACAAGCTACT
>JBLHMY010000047.1:0-14701 GCA_047621065.1 Glaciecola sp.
TGAACGTGAATGGACCGACGAAAACCGCTTTTTGACTAAACATGATGTTGACTCATTTACCGCGGACAAACCTCTTTTTATGCCTCGTGCAGACGGTGTGTCTGGACTGGTTAATTCGAAAGCTCTGGCACTTGCAGGCATTACCAAGCTCACTCCCGATCCACAAGGCGGCAAATTTGAACGAGACGCCCACGGCACACCTAACGGCTATATTCTCGCCACCGCCATGGATATTTTCCGCGCGCTTATTCCACCAAAAACACGGGCGTATATAAAAGACAGCTTAATACAAGGCATGGCTGAAAACGCTAAACTAGGCTGGACCAACACTCAAGACGCTGGAATGCCTTTTATTAACGTAGACATTATGAAAGAAATTTATGCCGAGGGAAACATGTCTACCCGTATTTATGCGGCAGCTAATGTGCAAGAAGCAGCAACCATGTTTATACACGGAAAAACGGCAACAACCGACAATATGTTCGAATTGCGCGGTATAAAAGTGTATATCGATGGTACGCTCGGCTCACGTGGCGCGGCGCTACTCGAAAATTATGCCGATGCTCCGCATAATGGTTTTATGAACCGCACTACCAAAGAAGAGCTTGAACCAATTCTGCGACAAGCACTGCGCCAAGGCATACAAATTCAAACACATGCTATTGGAGATCGTGCCCTGCAAACCGTTTTAAACTGGTATGAACAAGCATTTGACGATGTGCCAAAGCTTGAGCGAGCCGTTGCTGAACCGCGCTGGAGACTTGAGCACGTGCAAGTTATTCCACCGCAAGAGCAACAAAGACTAGTTAGTTTAGGTGTTTTACCGTCTATGCAGCCCAGCCATGGCATTGGTGATCTCAATTTTGCTCCTGATAGGCTGGGGCCTAAACGCCTTGCCTATTCTTACCCATGGCAGCAATTAGTAGACCGCGGAATAATGATACTGGGGGGCTCTGATGCGCCCGTTGAATTAGGCGACCCACGAATTGAATTTTACGCTGCCGTTGCCCGTAAAAGGCTTGATGGTACTAGTAACGACGGGTGGCATCCAGAACTTGCGGTAAGCCGCCAAACAGCGCTTAAAATGTTTACTATCTGGCCAGCTTATGGCGCCTTTCAAGAAAATATTCGCGGTTCTGTGGAAGTAGGAAAATACGCTGATTTTACAATTTTTGACAAAGATTGGCTGACCATCCCTGAATCAGAAATTTTAAACTCTGAAAACCTCATGACTATTGTGGGCGGTAAAATTACGTATCAGAAAAATTAAGCTATCCTTAGGCAGAATTTAAAGCGCCTAACGCGGCGCATAATGCAGCAGTGCTGATGCATTCAATGATATAAAACAACACGCCAGTGCTAATTAATCAGGTTTGTTTTTGTGCTGAGCTCAATAAGGTGTAAAACTAAAAAAAGCCAACCTCGTTAGAAGCTGACTTTGTTAGTTAATTTTCTTATTGTCGCTTAAAGTTTTCTGCGACGTGTGAAACCAATCCCCATTAGACCTGCAAGCATAAGCGTAAATACTGCGGGTTGGGCAACATTAACTGGATTGTCGGGATTAGTGCCAGGGTCTCCCAAAAAGAAACTGTCAATACCAATGTCGGTTCGAAGACCGTCTGTATCACTCCAAGCAATTACCTCAAGAGTTTGTATTTCTTGAGTCGCAGTGAATAATAGAGTTTGCCAAATCCAACCTTCAAATATCCCTGCGTCAGGGATAAGTAATTGTTCAGATTCTTGGGTTTCATCACCAAATTTGATGCGCCAAAAACCACCGGTTTGAGAAAAATCATTTCGAGTAATACTTTGTTCAAATGAAATTTCATATTGTTGACCGATTGTGAGACCTTCAAGTGCTACTTGCAATGCACTCTCAGTCCAAGAAGGTTGGTCTCCTATTCCATGCAGGAATTGACCACCGGTGCTACTTGGCGCCCATGTGTTACCTTGGAAGTTAGTATCTCCGGTAAATGTGTCTGGCGTGCCATCGGTAGTAGTCCAGCCAGGAGGGACGGTAGAGTTCCATGAGTTGGTATCCATAGTTCCACCTTCAAAGCCACCATTTTCAAATGCGTCCAGTAAATCGGCACTTACATATGGTGCAAAAAGCAAAAAACTAATGCTCAAAAGAAAGGGTTTTGTTAGCGTAAATATCGATCGCTTGAATTTTTTCATTATATTTATCCTCGTTATATTTAACAAATAAAATACATGCCGATTTATTCAATTACTGCTAGCAGCACGCGATTGTGTATGCAATAAGCACACCTAATAAATAAACATTAATGTAATCAATGTGTAACGAGAAAGTTACAGATGGAATATGCTCGTAGTGTAAAAAAACCTGACAGATAAGCTCCAAAATATACATTTGTTGTAAAAAAGCCTGACAGCTATTGGTAAAGAGCTTAAATAATTATTTTATTGCAGCACGAACATTAAATTTATCCGGTGTTGATTTAATTTGATGTGAAAAGTAGAAACGTTAAAAAGACATATTTGCGTTACCTTAAGTGGTAAAGCTTTGGGTATAGCACATTAATTCTGAAGCCTTATGCAAATAGCAAAGATTTACGCTGCATAAACATAAAGTGTTTACACCTGTAACTATAACGTTTTACGCAGTAAATGACCGTCGTCGGCTTTAAGCAGCATTTGTTTACTGTCTTTTAAACATTGTGAGGCATACTCGCCAAACCAATTCTCGACGTCTTTAAAACAATCGATAAACGCCTGTTTGTCTTGGTTTTTTAGCAAGGCTATGGCATTGCCGAAGCGTGTATGGAAACGTTCTAATAGTGCAATATTATCGCTGTCATTAAAAATAATATCAGCATACAAAGACGGTGCTTGCGCAAACAACCGACCTACCATCGCCAGCTCTAGCCTATAAATAGGCGAACTAAAGGCAATCAGCTCGCTTAAATTCGGATTTTCTTGCTGTAAATGTTGACCATATACAAAGGTGTTGAAATGACGCATAACTTGAATGAAGGCCATTGCCTTGTCGTGCACTTTGGCTTGGGTTTGATGTATTTGTGCGCCCCACACTACCATTTGCTCTATAAGCCATGAGTAAGCTTGCGGCGCGCGTCCGTTGCACACCACAACCACTTGCTTAATCATACCTGGTGCGTCTGGTCCAAACATAGGATGCAAACCCAGAACAGGCCCCTTATGTTTTTGCAGCATTGCACTAAGCGGCGCTTGTTTTACACTGGTAACATCGGCCAAGATACAATTTTGCGGTAACGGTGGTAAATCGTTAATAATATTAATGGTTTGATTAATGGGAACCGCCAAAACTACCAAATTTGCGCCAGCCAGCAATTTAGCGCGCTGATCCCAGTTGTCTTTTTCAATAATAGTAACGACATAGTCACTGCTTTCAAATAAGGTCACCAGTACTTTACCCAAGGCCCCTTCACCGCCCACAATAACCACCTTGCTTATATCAGGGTTAGTTTTTGCATAATTAGCATGCTGCGAATAGTAAGAGTCGCGCATAGTGCGGCGTAAAATATCTTCGACTAAATCGCCTGAAAGACCTGCATTTTGAGCCTGCATTCTGCGTGTAGCAATTAAACTAGCCTCGCGCTCGGGAACGTAAATAGGCAGGCTATTGGCTCGCTTTAGTGCACCCACCTTTTTAGTCACCTGCTGGCGCGCAGCAAGAAGCTCTACTAACTGAGTATCCAAAGCATCAATTTCATTTCGATACTCAGTCAGTAAAGAACTTATGTCTTCATTCTTGCCATTTTGGCTTGTTGGCTGCTTACTCATTTAATTTGCGCGGTCCTTAGTGCTAGGCAAGTTCGCGTTTTTGTTGCCTTAATGGTAAGACCGTAATTAGCTTGTCGCGGGTCGCTTGAATAAGTGTGTGGGTATCTTCCCAGCTTATGCAGCCATCGGTAATAGATACACCGTATTTTAGTTCCTCAACTTTTTTGCCATTCGAGCTTTGGTTGCCAGGGTTTATGTGGCTTTCTAACATAATGCCTATAATGGACTGGTTACCTTCTAAAATTTGATTAACCACGTTTTGTGCCACTAATGGCTGGCGTCTATAGTCTTTGGCTGAATTAGCATGGCTACAGTCAACCACTAACGACGACTTAACGCCATGAGATGCTAATAACGATTCACAATCGGCAACACATACTGAATCGTAGTTAGGCTGTTTGCCACCACGTAAAATGATGTGACCGTCGGGGTTGCCTTCGGTTTTAATAATGCTGACCTGACCTTCACGGTTAATACCCATAAAGTTATGACCAGAGGCCGCCGACTGTAGAGCATTAATGGCAATATTTAAGCTACCGTCGGTACCGTTTTTAAAACCAACCGGCATAGACAGACCACTGGCCATTTCACGATGGGTTTGCGACTCGGAAGTACGCGCACCAATAGCCGCCCAGCTAAAGAATTCACCCAAGTACTGCGGACTGATGGGGTCGAGCGCTTCGGTAGCCACGGGGATTTCTAATTCGGCCAAGTAATTCAATAATTCACGACCTTTGCGCAGGCCAGTCTCAATGTCGAAGGTATCATCAATATGCGGGTCGTTTATTAGACCCTTCCAGCCTGTTGTAGTACGCGGCTTTTCGAAGTAAACACGCATAACGATAAATAGCGTATCTTTACTTATTTCGTGAAGTTCTTTTAAGCGCAATGCGTATTCTTTTGCTGCGCCAACATCATGTATTGAACAAGGTCCACATACCACTAATAAGCGGTGATCGCGTCCGTGAATAATATCAGAGATGATGTCTCTTGAAGATCGTACATAAGCGAGGGCTTTTTCGGTGGCGGGCATTTCTTCAGCAAGCTGCTGTGGGGTTATAAGAACTTGCTCTGATGAAACATGTTTGTTGTTGATGCTATCTTTTTGCATGAGTGTATTATCTTAATTTGTGTGGTGGATCGATATAAAAAGTAAGCATTTACTTACTAATGAACAGACCTGAGAAACCTATTATTATTATTTTTGCGCGCTACCCAAGCGTATATGCTAGCTGAGCATTTTTGTTACTAAAATGGATCGCCAGCAATGCGAGTAAGGAAGTGCCTTAACGCAGGCTATATTTTTAACAAACTTGCCTGTAATGAGCAAGTAAAATGCGTAGAAAACGAAAAGAAAAAGGCGGTTAGCGAGTTTTACCTCATTAACCGCCTACTTTTCAATGTTTACTGCTTTACAACTTATTTAATAATAAGTTTTAGCCAGCAGGATATATATAGCTAGATTGAATACCCAATGGTATACCTAGCGTCCAATAAATTAGCAAAAACACGGTCCATGCTAGCAATAAGCAAATACTGTAAGGCAGCATTAACGATAACAAAGTGCCAATCCCCGTGCCTTTCACATAGCGCTGGCAGTACAATACAACTAAGGGGAAGTACGGCATAAGCGGGGTAATAATATTGCTTGACGAATCACCCACTCTGTATGCTATTTGGGTAAGGTCTGGCGATATACCCAACTCCATAAGCATAGGCACAAATATTGGCCCTAACAGCGCCCATTTGGCAGAAGACGAGCCCACAAACAAGTTAACAAAAGCGGTTAAGAAAATGATACCCACAATAGTTACCTTAGAGGGTAATTCCAGCGCTTGTAACAATCCAGCACCTTCAATAGCCAGCAGCACACCCAAGTTCGACTTACCAAAAGCATCTATAAATAAAGCACAGAAAAAAGCCATGACAATATAGTAACTCATGCCATTCATAGCTTTGGTCATGCTGTCTATCATGTCTTTGGTGCTGGTATATACACCTGCCATGTAGCCGTAAACTACACCGGGTATTAAGAACAACAAAAATATGATGGGCACGATAGACTGCATAATAGGCGCTTGGAATGAGGTTAAGTTGCCGTTAGCGTCTCGCATAGGAGAGGTTTCAGGTATTAAGATCAACACCAGCACAATAATGCCAACAAGCATGGCGAGTGACGCTACTCTTAGCGCCTTCTTTTGCTTTTGGTTTAGTTCTTCAAACTTTGGAATTTCATTAGAATCGCCATCTACTTCTACATTTTTTAGACGTGGCTCAATAACTTTATCGGTTAAATACCACGCAATACCTATCACTAAAAAAGAAGACGCGGAGTTAAATATCCAGTTATTTAAGGGGTTAATTTGAATAGTTGGGTCTAAAATGCGTGCAGCTTCTTGCGTAAAACTTTGTAGCAAAGGGTCTATGGCTGAGGGAATAAAGTTAGCGCAAAACCCACCACTTACCCCGGCAAACGCAGCTGCAATGCCGGCAAGAGGATGGCGTCCCATGGCATAAAATATAACACCGGCTAATGGAATAACAAGTACATAGCCCGCATCGGTTGCGGTATGACTCACAATAGCTACCAACACTACCATTGGGGTTAAAAAGGTGCGTGGAGTTGAATCTAACATTCGCTTTAAACCGGCGCTAATAAAACCAGAATGTTCTGCTACGCCAACGCCTAACATGGCTACTAACACTACACCAAGAGGCGCAAAACCGGTAAATATAGTCACCATACGCGATAAGAAATCGGCTAGTGATTCACCCGTAAGCAGGTTATTTATAACAACAGCTTCGCCGGTACGTGGGTCGAGTGCGTCCCATGCAAATTGCGACATTAATGCAGAAAGAAACCAAACGATGAGCAAACAAAAGAAAAATATGATGGCGGGATCGGGTAGTTTGTTACCTACCACTTCTACTTTATCAAGGGCTCGTGTTGCCCAAGTGGATTTTGCTTGCTGCATAGCCACTGACTCCATGTTGTTATTATTGTTGGAATATTTAACGTTTTACCGCTAACAAGTTGCTAAATATAGCAGTGTAGTAAAAATTAACAATGATTATAAAGGCATTACTGTCTATTTTTAGTTTGAAACAAGTATTTCCATGACAAGCATAATAATGAGGCGTCATTAAAAGGTATAGTTACACGCCGTCGCTACAAGGCTTTACATACAAAATAAAGCTTGTCACCGTTTTTAATATGCAAAGATTTGAATGACTTTACGGTAATACGCGCGCGCAATATTTGTTTTTGACAATTTCCACTAAGCACAACACCTGCATCGTTATGGACTATCCTAGTAACAGTCACAGGAAAACAATTAACCATACTTGTTTGATTGTTTTCATGGCGCGATACACTAACCTTGTTAGCGTCTATCACAAAGGTCCGTGTTTCATCTATTGTTGGTAATATCAAAGTACTCGCTAACTTACCTGCAAGTGCTTTAGCTTTAGCTAGCAAAGGGGCTTTAGAATATAAACGACAGGTATTTACGTTGTTTTTACTACTTGTTTGAAAGTTTGCAAATAACCACACATGCAGTGAATCGTCTTGTTCGTCAACGTGACTAAATACTGCTTTTATTGCTGAGAAATAATCATCGTTGTCATAATAGGTGTATTGGCTGCTATGTACTTGATATTCTAGCGCAGCATCAATTGGCAAGTGGTTGACAACGGCACCCTGCTCGATGAAAATTAACTCACTCACGCACAAGCTTAGCTCTTTCAAAGAGTGGCTAACCATTATTGCAGAATAGTCATGCTTAGCCACAAGCTTTCTTAGCACCTGATGCATAATTTGCCGCATAGACCAATCAAGCGCTGAAAACGCTTCATCGAGTAAGAGTACTTTTTTGCCTGTTAATAAAGCGCGGGCGAAACACACTCTTTGCTTTTCTCCACTTGATAATTGCCAAGGAAAATGCAACAGAAGCGGCGAAAGCCCGCATAAGTCAACCACTTGTTGTAGTGACAGTGAATTGGGCGAACGGCTGTTACTATGGCGAATAAGTAATGTTAAATTTTCGGTAACACTTAAATGATCAAACAAGGGGCTGTCGCTGCCTACATATACGCAAGGGTTATAGCGACCTTTTGCATTAGTGTACTGTTTTCCATTAAACTGCATAACACATTGAGCATGGCTAACTACACCGGCTAATATTTTAAGGATAGTTGTTTTACCTGCGCCCGAGCGTCCAAAAATGCCTACAATTGAATGTTCAGCAGCCACTGTCACGTCCATCTGGAACATCAGTGTTTTATGCTTTTCTTGTTTTATCTTATGACCAAGGTTTATTTTCATATTAGTTATCCATAAGCGCTAACGAACAGAAAACAAACGCGCTTGGCGATTAAATTTATACAACAGCGTTAAACTAACCAAGCTAATGACTAACAAGAACATAGAAAGCGCATGGGCTTGTTGATACTGCAAAGACTCCACTTGATTAAACAAAGCAATAGAGACCACTTGAGTTTCCCCTGGAATATTCCCGCCTATCATTAAAATTAAGCCAAATTCACCAAGGGTATGCGCAAACCCTAGCGTTGCGGCACTAATAATACTGGGGCGAATAATGGGCAAAATAACAAACACAAAACCGCGTAAGGGCGATATGCCCAAAGTGCTAATAGTCGCTTTTGTATGCACACCCAACTGACTAAACGCAGTTAACAAAGGCTGCACTACAAAAGGCAATGAATACACAATAGAGCCAAACAATATGCCACTAAAGCTGAATATAAACTGCTCGCCTGTAATAGTAATCCATAAGCTCCCCAAACTTGAATTAGGCGAAAGCGCGGTTAACAGATAAAAGCCTAATACCGTAGGCGGTAACACTAATGGAAGCGCCACAAGTGCTTCGAAAAATGGCTTCAGCCTGCCTTTGTAATGCGCCAACCACCAAGCAAACGGCAGGCCAATCGCTAATAATATAAGTACTGTAATGCTGGCTAGCTTCAAGGTAAGCCATATAGCAGGCCAACTGTCGATAAGTGCACTCATTGGTCTAACTCGCTTATAGGTAAATACCCAAGCGAAGCCAAACTGTTTTGCGAGCCTGCAGAAACCACAAAATCGATAAAGGTTTGCGCGTGGGCTTTATGTTTCGACGAATTAGCAATAACAACTTGTTGAATGATGGGCGGATATAGCTCAGTTGGGAGAACCAAGTAACGACTATACTTGGCGTTTTTCAGTGTACTTTGTGCATTTATTAAAACAGATTCAGCCAACAGCCCTACTTCTGCATTTCCAGAGTCTACAAATTGAAAGGCCTGAGTTACGTTGGCCCCTAATACTAATTGTTGCTGCAATAATTGTGCATTACTTAAACTGCTAATATATACCTGTGCTGCACTGCCAAACGGGGCTAACTGGGGATTAGCAATGGCAAGCTTGCCTGTTATTTTAAGGGTATTATTATTGCTTAGATGGTTGGTTAATAAAGCAGACGCGGGAAATAGCACCAACTTACCCCGAGCATATGTTTGACGACCGCTGGCCAAGTTGTTTTTTTCTAAATTAATAGGCCTTTGAATATCGGCGGAAAAAAATAAATCAAAGGGTGCTCCTTTTGAAAGCTGAGCATACAAGGTGCCACTAGAGCCAACCACCAGTCGTATAGACTGCGCAGACCAATAGTCCGATTGTGCAATTAATGTCGATAATGGGAAATGAAAATTACTCGCAACAGCAATGGTCAACTGAGGCGTGTTAGATGGGTCATATACACTTACCTTGTCGTTTCCCAAGCTATTTTGACTGTAGAACATCAAATTTACTAGTAAAACCAAACATAAGCCTGTAATGCTTACTTTGCGGATCATGTCTTTATACTGAGCCTTTTTATTAATCTGTGGTTAACATTACAACAAACCTCGCCCAATACCAAAGTGAAATTATGTTTAGTTTCCGCCTTAAGAAGCTACATCAATGTTTTGCTCATATTTCACTATGCCTATGTTATCTTTTGCGTAGCTATGAAATTGTAACGCACGTAAATTAAAAAAACTTTCTGTTCTTATTATTTAAGACAAGGTGACTATTGATCGAAACCTTATTTTAATACTCGCCGTATTAAAAGCGATGAAGATAGAGGTTGACCACACGACTAGATTATTAAGGTTGGTAATTGGCATTAGAGAAATGCAAGAGTCGGCTAGTAACTTAAACACCGCATTATTGAAAACCAAGGCCTTTTTGTCTGGCCGATGTTAACAGTGAAAGGAGATGGCAATGGCAAAATGGTTACACGCAAGCGTTATTGAACGTATTGATTGGAACGCGCATTTATTTAGCCTAAAATTTACCGGTAGTGAAGACTTTGCGTTCACCGCAGGTCAGTTTATAAAAATTGGGCTTGAAGAATCCAATGGACAAATACTATCTCGTCCCTATTCTTTAGTTAATGCACCCAACACAAAGCATCTTGAAATTATAGCGGTACCGGTAGCCCTGGGAAGTTTGTCACCACAGCTGCAAATGTTAAATAAAGGCGACACACTAAAAGTGATGTCACCGGCTACAGGCTTTTTAACCATTAACGAAGTACCACCCAGTGAAAACTTGTTTATGCTTGCCACAGGAACCGGTGTAGGCCCGTTTGTGTCTATCATTCAAGATGAGGAGGTATGGCAAAAGTATCAACACGTGGTGTTAGTTTATGGAGCGCGCAAAGTGGAAGATTTAGCTTACTTACCCACAATACAAAAGCTTGAACGTGAATATCCTTCTCAATTTACATTCGTGCCTATCACGAGCAGAGAAATATACTCAAGCGGGCTACATGGCCGAATTCCATCGTTAATTCAACAAAACGCCATACAAGAAAAATGTGGCATTCAAATTACCCCCGAGCATTCACAGGTAATGCTTTGTGGTAACCCCGATATGATCAAAGACGCTAATGAGGTACTAAACGCATTGGGCCTTAAGAAGCATTTGCGTCGTTCGCCTGGTCATATTAGTGTAGAGCGATATTGGTAAAGCACTGTCTAGCTATCGCCGAATAAATAATGTTTACGCTTAACCTTAAAGGTCTTCACATTTGAGGGTTTTATAAGGGCACCAACCAATGCTTTCTAGAACAAAAAAACCCGCCTGCTGGCGGGTTTTTTCTAACTTACTTTTACATTTTTGTGTTAACGGTAACGTAAAATTAGTATTAATTAAGTTTTTCTTTGATACGTGCAGATTTACCTGAACGCTCTCGTAGATAGTACAATTTAGCTCTACGCACGGCACCGCGACGCTTCACTTCAATTGATGCTATAGCAGGGCTATGAGTTTGAAACACACGCTCTACACCTTCTCCACTTGAAATCTTACGAACTGTAAAAGCAGAGTGTAAACCGCGGTTACGCTTCGCTATACATACACCTTCATATGCTTGCAAACGCTCTTTTTCACCTTCTTTCACTTTAACTTGCACGATCAACGTATCACCAGGGCCAAACACTGGTAAATCTGTCTTGAGTTGTGCATCCTCAATTTTCTTTATGATGTTTTGATTGACTTTAGCCATCGAATCCTCACGTCCTAGTAGTAACTGTCATTTGCTGCATCAAGCTTATTTGAATTGCTTCAGTATTGCTTGTTGCTCCTCAGTCAGAGCTAGGTTATTTAATAAATCAGGGCGTCTTTGTTGAGTACGTTTTAACGACTCTTTTAAGCGCCACTGCCTAATTTTTTCATGATCGCCACTTAACAACACCTCGGGTACGCTTTTATCTTGATAGGTTTCAGGCCTAGTATAGTGTGGGCAGTCCAACAAGCCCTTGGTAAAAGAATCTTCTACCGCTGACTGATTATGCCCCAATACATCAGGAATTAACCTCGATACTGCATCCATTAACACCATGGCAGGTAATTCTCCGCCACTTAACACATAATCGCCAATAGACCATTCTTGATCAACCAGTGTTTGTATTATGCGCTCGTCAATGCCTTCGTATCTCCCGGCAACTAGCACTAAGTCATTATACTGACCTAATGTTTGTACACCTTCAAAATCTAGCTTGCGCCCTTGGGGTGATAAGTACACCACCATTACTTGTTTGCTAGCTGCCGCTTTGGCACTAGCAATTGCGTCTGCTAATGGTTGTACCATCATCAACATGCCCGGACCACCACCATAAGGACGATCGTCGACCGTGCGGTGTTTATCAAAGGTATAATCGCGAGGATTATAAACCGCTACTTCTATCAAGCCTTTTTTTACCGCTCTGCCAATAACGCCTTGTGAAAAGAAGTTAGTAAACATTTCGGGAAACAAAGTAATTATGCTGAAACGCTGCTTAAAATTTTGCCGTGTCTCAACAATATCGCTCATTAGAAGGCTGGGTCCCAGTCTACTGTGATGATATTTCCATCTTTGCTGACACTTAACACAACACTGTCGTGTAAAAATGGCAACATACGTTCTTTTTGACCAAATGCATCGTTAATTTTTGCTTTTACTAACATTACATCATTCGCACCTGTCTCAAACATGTCTTTGACAACACCCATATCGTAACCTTGGTCAGTTACTACCTGCATGCCTATTAAATCTTTCCAATAGAAGTCATTGTCTAATTCGGGCAACTGCGAAGATTGAATGCTAATTTGCGCATTTTTAACCAACTCGGCTGCAGTGCGGTCGTCAACACCTTCAAGTTTGGCAACCAAACTCTTAGCGTGATACCGCCATTGATCAACTTTTAAAACTTGATTGCCGCCTTGAGACAAATTAATGTTCCAAGGTGCATAATCAAAAACACTGTCTTTGTTTTGAGTAAAACTGTTGATTTTAACCCAACCTTTAACACCATAAGGTGCCCCAATTGAACCAATAATCAAAATGTCAGACGCGATACTCATCTTTACTCCAAACCAACAATCATTGCGCTGTTAAGCAACAACTTTTGCATCTTTTACCAAACGTGAAACACGATCAGACAAACCAGCACCTTGACCAACCCAATACTCAACACGCTCAAGGTCTAAACGAAGCTTTTCAGCTTGACCTTGTGCAGTTGGATTGAAAAAGCCAATGTTCTCAATAAATTTGCCATTACGTGCACGACGGCTGTCAGCAACAACCACTTGATAAAACGGGCGCTTTTTCGCACCACCACGCTGTAAACGAATAGTAACCATATATGCCTCAAACTCGTTGTAACGTCACCGTTAACAAACCCTTCTTCCACAACATGGGAAAAAGAGAGCGCGAATTATACTTATTTGGGCCGTAAATGCAAGTATTATAAGGGGCTATAAGGGGCTAACTTAAACGGGTTTGGCTAAAAACGATTAAGTAGGTCTTATTTTGGATAATTTTAATTTATTAAAATGTAAGTTAAGCCCTTTTTATTGCCACGTCCGCCGCCCAAAATGATAGACGCAGGTCCTGTATGCATGGACGGATTGCAAGTAAGGCTCGATTTACCTTAGCCAAAAAAAGTTAGCGTTTCACACACAATAAATGCTTAAGATTAACTTACCAAGTCAGCCGATTTATGGATTAATCACATTTAATACTGGTAACGCCAAACTCATAAAAAAATTAGGGCTAACCCTATATTATGTTTAGCTTTTTGCAATCAATATTGATGCCCAGTGCACAAAGTAAAATGCCGGCGGAAGAAGTAATAGCCAATTACATTATGAAACGGAATAAAAAAGCAATTATGGCTTTATATACTGAGTTTGCTGACGACATGTATCACTATTTACTAACCTTAAGTGACGCTATTCTAGCTAAAGACATTGTTCAAAAAACATGGTTGAAAGTAATAGAGAAGCCCCATAGCTATCATACCGCAGGCAGCGTGAAAGCGTGGCTGTTTACGATGGCTTGCAATGCTCTAATTGATGAGTTTCGAAAAACCAATCGTTGGGTCGAGCTAAACGATAAAGATGGTACTAATGAATCGGTGACAAATAACAAAATGCACAACGACACGTTATAAAATGCAGATACAAGAGACCATTTAGACATAGACAATCTGCAATAATCTTTTGACAGTGCCTTAATGGCTCTTTCGTTTGAACAACGTGAAGATTTTTGTTTGCAACAGGAAGGCTTTAGCTTAACCGACATCACTATTATGACCCATTGTAAACAAGAAACTATTAAAACACGCTTACGGTACGCTAAAACTAAGCTTAAAGCATTGCTGGAGCAGGCATATGACTGATCAAAACAACATGCCACAGGATGATGCCTCAAAACATAGCGCAATGGCCGCACTATACCAAAACCGAAAAGCACGCCATAAGTCACCTAATAGCATAAAACAAGAAGTGCTCAATAACTTAGCCACGTGTAAGCCAAAAGTAGCACCTTGGTGGCGTATTAATTTGCGCCCTTACGCACAAGTAAGCGCAGTATCATGCACAATAACGGTGGCTTTTATTGTGATGGGTTTGCAAGTAATGAACACCGAACCTGAACCCTTGATGACATCATCAACACTTATCGATTATCAAACCGCAGAAATACATGAACTAGCACCTGTAAACGATCAGTCGGCTACAACAAACACCGCGCGTTCTTTTTACGAAAAATCGCTTAGCAGCAATTCCCTCTCTAGTCCCGCTAAAACCCAACAACGTCAAATACAATACCAACGCGCTCAAAGTGTATATTTGGTAAAAAAGGCAGACCTAATAGTGCATCAGTAACGTTATTCTACTATCGTACAAAATGAGGATGGATTGTCGTTGTTAACCTGCGAAGAACATTTATTAAAGTTGTCACAAGAAGTGGTAGACATGCTTTTATCAAGGCAAGGCAATAAAAAAAATAGCTTTTTCTAAAGGCCGAATGCTTGCTCTCGCCTTCGATAGCAAGGGTCACATTATAAACATGTCACCGCAAAAAAATAAGACTCAGTGCTAAGCTTT
>JBLHMY010000048.1:0-14588 GCA_047621065.1 Glaciecola sp.
CGGCCATGGCAATTAAATGCAGTACTGCATTAGTAGATCCGCCTAAGGTAATAATTAACGTAATGGCGTTTTCAAAGGCTTTTTTAGTCATTATATCAGACGGTTTAATGTCATGATCTAACAAATACACGATAGCTTTACCAGCATCAATACAGTCTTGTAGTTTGTTCTGTGAAACTGCATTTTGCGCAGAGCTATTGGGCATACTCATGCCTAAGGCTTCAATGGCTGATGCCAAGGTATTAGCTGTATACATTCCACCGCATGAACCTGCACCCGGTATTGCGGTTTTTTCAATGTGTTCTAACTGAGTAATAGGGATGTCGCCAGCGGCGTAACTCCCCACAGCCTCAAATACCGAAACAATATCGGTATGGTTTTCACCAGGTAAAATAGTACCACCATATACAAATATAGATGGACGGTTTAAGCGCGCTAAGCCCATCAAACAGCCAGGCATATTTTTATCGCAGCCACCAATGGCAATAATACCGTCGTGACCCATGCCGGCAGATACTGCTTCTATGGAGTCGCAAATAACTTCGCGCGATACCAAAGAATACTTCATGCCTTCGGTGCCCATAGAAATACCGTCAGATATGGTAATCGTGTTATAAATAACGCTTTTGGCGCCTGCGCTATCTACACCCTTACCTACCTCTTCTGCCAGTTTATTAATGTGCATATTGCATGGCGTTACCATTGACCATGTTGAGGCAATGCCAACCTGAGATTTTTTGAAATCTTCGTCGCTAAAGCCAACAGCCCGTAACATCGAACGGCTAGGGGCTTGTGCAGCACCGTCTACTATTTTTTGTGAATATTTACGCGGTTTGTCTGTTGCCATTTGTTATTCTTTACCAGCTATTTTAATAGACCCGTACTATAGAATTGTATGAGCAAATAAACAATACCACTTGGGTTGATTATTACATTACCCGAAACATCTTATTGCGTTTGGATGCAAAGAAACCACCTTCACTTTTACAAACTTCTAACAAAAAGCCGCAACTAGCGTTATCTATGACTCTAACGCCAGTTAGTAGCGCAAAATAAAATTATAAAATATAAACGAGACAACATAATGAAATCTAATATACTTCGCAAGTCCATACTTTGTGGTGCTGCATTATTATGCAATCAAACGGCCATCGCCCAACAAGTTGAAGAAACCCAAACACCCGACGGTGAACTTGAAGTTATTTTCGTCACATCTACCAAACGTATCCAAAACATACAAAGTGTGCCTTTGGCAGTAACGGCAGTTTCAGCACAAGCATTAAAAGATATCGGCGTGACCCATATTTTAAGTTTAGACACCTGTTGTGTATGTAACAAGACGACATAACGTTCCTCAGCCACCTACTTTTGTATAAGTAGGATTAAATTTTCATATTGGTATTATGGACTTGTTTTTACTAGTATAAATACTTATTATAACTTTGTGAATATATACCGTTGGGCATTAGTTTGTTAAAGGAATCAACGCATATTGTACCAAACACTGTATCAAGGATGATGAAGTAGTTTGATTTTGAGGTTTCAGTGTGGCTAAGTTTATTAAGCTCGTTACTTGTGGGACAGTGTTTGCTATGTTTATGTTTCAGGCTGACGCTCAAAATCCAGTATCAAACACTTATTCGCAAATGCCAATAGACTTAGACGAGTTCATTGAGCGTTCTTATACCCCCACATTCGACTGCCCCCCGCCTGAACTGCTAAACAATATAAACGCTCATTTGGCTGACAAAAACACTACCCAGCAGCAAAAATTCAAGCTCACAAGCATGAAAACTCACTCTTTAATATGTGGCGGTAAAAGCACTGATGCACAGTCTATATTAAACACCTTATTAGCCGAGCCAAACGCGGTGCGAAGTTCCAAGTATTATGCATCTGCGATTTATCAATTAGGCTTTGTTTACGACGTACAAGAAAACCCTGAAAGGTGCGATTATTATCAATTAGCAATGGGCGCTGCACAAAACAAGTTCAATGATATTCATTTAAGCGCCAGCTTAGGGTATATAACCGAGTGTATCAAGAATCAGCCCAATGAACAGCTAGCAGGTATTTACAAATTACTAGAAACCGTCACTAAAATGGATGATAAAGCGGCCTTAGTGCATGCTTTCAATAGAGTTGGATCCTTGTATGGGAAACGCGGACAAAGTAAATTGTCGGCCGCCCAATACATGAAAGCTTACGACGCAAGTAAAGACATATACACAAACGAAAATAAACTAGCACTATTGAGTAATGTTATCGTTGCTTTTATGGCTAGCAACCAATTAGATGAGGCTAAAATTGCATTAGACGAATTTATAACACTCAACAAAGATGTGAACACCGCTGGTAGTAATTTCACCGAATATTTTTTAGCTTCAGGGTATTACATGCGCGTAAGAGATCATGAGGGCTTAGCTAGTAACTTGAAAAGCTGGGACACCATTGCCGGTGACAATAAAAACCCGATTCATCAGGGATTGTACAGATGGTACTCTGCGGTTATGTGCTTTCAAAATGATGATTTAACGTGTTTACGCGATTTTATAGAAAATGAAAAAAAATCACCCGCTAGCTATCAAAATTATATAGCTACAAGCACAGACTACCTATACTTTATTGTCCAGGTGAATGTTGCTCTTGCAAATAAAGAAGCCAGTTTAGCGGCATTTGAAACATATGCCGCAAAAATGATTTATACCCAAACCATGATTGAAGACAGCATCGAAAGTCTTAATACTGCTGCCCTACATAGCAAAATTGATAATTTAGAGGGTACATTACAAGCACAGCAAAATATGCGTAATCAAATTATTTATGCTTTTATTGGTCTGCTCGTAGTCATTATCGCTGGTTTAGCCCTACTCGCGTATCGCAAAAGCACAAAAAGCAAGTCGTTTGACAGCGCAACTGGCCTGTTGAATAATAATACGGTGATAAACAAGTTAAGTAATTTAGCCGCACCTGGTGCTAAGCGCACCAATGCCATAGCAATTTTTGATATAGCTAACTTTATGGAAGTAAACTTAACCGTCGGCTCAACTAAAAGTGACTTTGTACTGCAGGAAATTGCCAATACACTCAAACACATTATTCGAAATTCAGATATTTTAGGGCGCTTTGGGCCAGAACAATTTATTTTATGTTTAGCCGATATTGAAGAAGAAGCCGCACAGGCATTTTTTGAACGAACCAAGAAAGCCCTAAGTAATACTTTTGCCGACTATAATAACCAACAGCTTATTAGTGTTGACTCAAGTATGAGTATTTACTATAGCAATGAGGCTTTTAGCGACATTGATGAGGTTCTTAATAACATGTTACTGTCGCTTAGTATAAAGGCTAAGCAAATTAAGTAACTTGTAATTTTTTTAGCAAAATAACCGCCCTTATTGGACTTGGTTTTAGTAATTACAAAATATATTGTGAACTACATTATTAATAACCGCAAAATGACGTTTACTTTTTATCGCATACCTTTTGAAAAGAAAACTTACTCATTCGTAGATTATTTGCTGGGCCTGATCATGCACGGCATTCACTAATTCTGCTGGGATTGACAAACAAAACGCCAGTTTATTTAAATATTCCTGGGTGCCAGCTTGCTTTTCATCAATGGCTAATACAGAGGCTGCATACACCTCTATTGCAGTTTGTGAATTGGGCACTGCATTAACCAAATCTGACAATGACAAAGGGCTGCGTAGTTCATCAAAAAGGCATGCTTTGTCTTTACTGCTTAAATCAAAATTATCAACTTGTTGGTATATTCGCTGGCGTTCATTTTCATCAATATGCCCATCGGCATTGGCCGCTGAAATCATTGCTCTTAACATAAGCATTTGACCTGATTCGTGATTATCATCATGTATAACCTGCTCAAACTGTTGCTGTGATAGCCACGAAGGTGAATAAGTGAGAGTTTGCTCGCCAGAAGATGGAATATAGCGAGATTGCTTAACCGCAGCAGGTTTCGACGCAGCGGATTGATGTTGATTTGCAGCCTCAACTTTTTGTGCGTCAACTTGTTGTAATAGCCTTCTTTGTAAGTAGATATTTTGAAGATGAGATTGCTGAGCATAAGCTTGGTGCATGCGTAAACTTCGAGGATACAATTTTTTAGCATAAGCGTGCCTTGAGTAAGCTTGGTATGCCTTCCAAGCGGTTCCTCCAATGGCAGCCAAAGCGCCATTTTGTGAGGGGCTTTTAGTCGGTTTATGTCCTACTTGACCGTCAACCCTGCTTGCAAGCACATTATTAGATGTCACTTTCGGGGTGGTGCTGGCCATCCCTGACAATAGTCCAGTCCCACTTAAGCGACTAATAATACTGTTGAGGTTTTTCAATGATTTACTCCAAACATGCGTAATACTCACCTTAACATTGTGGCTTCTAAAGGCTGGAAATGCAAAATACGTGCCTATAAAATGGCCGTTGATTCAGTGAGACTTGAAATACCATTTCCTGGAAGCTCACCTCGCCACTTGCATATAAGAATGTTCAGTACCGTTTTATAACGAACATGTATATAAAAAGGAAGAATAAAAATGACATATAGTCTATCACGGCGCATGTTTCATGGCGGCAGTTTAGCTGCCAAGGTCTATTGGTCCCCGCAGATATGGCGCTACCATCAAGGATAACGTTAAATTTCAAATACTATAGCAATATATTTCTGTAAGAAATGCAAGCCCGAAAACACCCAATTAATATGAACACATTGTAATAAATTTGTGAATGATTTAAATCTATTCTATTCTTCAAACTTAGACACTTTTTTAAAGCACTACTTTATGAAGCATTTTTTGACGATTATTTGTATTGCCATTTTTTTACCGGCTTGCACTTCCATAACAAAAACAGGCCTTAATCAAGCCAACTTCAAAGACGATTTTTTTCCAAGTTATAATAAAGTTTATATCGAATCGAGCGAAGACATATTTAGATTAGATAAAAAAGCAAAATCTTTTGTAAGCCAACACACCTCTTCCTTATTACCACAAAAAGATAATTTATCGAGTTTGTTAACCGCTATATTTAATCGCTCCGAATTGGCTCTAGGGTATCTTTCCAGTGCAAACACCGTTGCATCTGATACCTTTCATCAGCGCCAGGCTAATTGTTTATCATTAACCATCATGATGTATGCAATGACTGAGCATCTAGGGATGCAAGCCACTTTTCAAGGAGTCCTTATTCCAGAGTTTTGGACTTTACGAAATGGCAATACTTTGCTGAACGGCCACATTAACCTTAGAATCGCACCCGCGATGATTAATAACAAACAATTAAGCGATGAGAATTTTGTAGTCGATTTTGAACCACAAAGAGGGATAAATAGGTTTGCTACAAAAGCTTTAAAACGATCGGAGGTAATTTCGTTTTTTTATACCAATAAAGGAGTAGATTGGCTGATTAACGACGAACCTGAAAAGGCTTATGCATATTTAAGAGCAGCGTTAAAAAAAAATAGCCAAAGTGCGATTGCATGGCTTAACTTAGGAGTGCTCTATTCTCGACAAGGTTTAAAAAGTGAAGCCGAAATATCTTACACCAACGCACTTATAATAGAACCGAGGCACAATACGACAATTGAAAATTTAGCGCTTTTGTATAGGCAAACAGGTCGCGAGCGCGAAGCTATAAAATTAGATTATAGACTACATAAAATAAGGTCTACAAACCCATTTTTTCATTTAAGGGAAGGTGATGTAGCCTTACGAGAAAACAAACCTTACCTTGCAATCAAACATTATAAAACAGCCCTCAAGTTAAACGAAAAATACCACATGTTTTACCATGCAATGGCCAAAGCTTACTATGCCATTGGCGACGTAAAAAATACTCAACGTTATTTGGAAAAGGCAAGGATAAAAGCGGATAGTACCAGTATTGCGGAAAAATATGCGTCAAAACTAAATATGTTATTAGCCAATGGTCGTTAAAAATGACCTACTTGCGATAAGTTAAGCGAGTTAATTAGATTGCTACACTTTATGTTCAAATAACACAACGAAAGAAACAAAATGAAGTACTTAATTTCTGTATTCTTACTATCTAACATTTTTTTCAAGCAATTCTAACGCGTGCTAATAAGCCTAATTACCCCAAGCACTAAACTCAAATATTTTCAGACATTTTAAAATGTTACTACTTAAAGCCAATTGATGCGAAAAAACTCATTAATTACGGTAAATTGTCGATAAATAAATGAATGCCACGTGTAACTCATATTTGCCGCTTACGCATAATGAATAACAAAGATGCAAGTTACAAATAGACCATTGCAACAAACCTAAATTACTAAAATTATGATGAAAACTAGCTTACAAAACTTACAAATAGCGACTACGAGTCTATTGTTATTAGCTTCAAAAAACGCAATGGTCTCAGGTTTCCGCGAGGTTTTTCAAGCGGTATTGTTATCATCCACGAGCACAGGGGCGACGGCCCCAAGCAATTTCCCCGTTGACATAATGAGGTCGCATAAAGAATGAATAGTCAACACAGAAATTCACGCTATGTGATTATTTACCTACTGTGGGTTTTATCCATATTCTCATCAAACGCCTTCAGCGCCACCGAACAGGTTAGGGTGAATAGCGGAAATAACGATGCCGAGGAGTTGGTCAGTGACGGCGATATGTCTCGCAGCAGTACTGACCTTGAATTTGGTTACGATGATCATGCCGGTGGTCTGCAAATTGTTGGTATGCTTTTTGAGAGTATTAATATTCCACAGGGAGCAACGATAAGTTCCGCCTACATTGAATTTGTAACAGATGAGACCGATAGTGGGACGACTAATCTTGTTATATTTGGTGAAGATAATGAGAGCCCTACTATATTTACAAATAGTGATGACAACATTAGCGATAGAACGAAAACTTCGGCTTCTGTAAATTGGACTCCTGCAGCATGGAATAATGTGAACGAACTTCAACAAACCTCTGATATTAGCGTTATTATTCAAGAAATTGTAAACCGACCAGGCTGGGCGGCCAATAATGACGTAGTGATTATTATTGAGCCTGGGTCTGGTTGCACGTCAAGTAGTTGTGAGCGAACTGCTGAATCACATGATGGCGATTCTGACGAAGCCCCCTTATTGGTTGTCGAATATTCGGTTGAACCACAGCCCCCCATTGCAGAATATCGCTTTGACGAATTGAGTTGGAGTGGTACCAGCGGTGAAGTTACTGATAATTCAAGCAACGGTTTCAATGGCATCGCAATTGGAGGAATCTCAACAGCAATTGGAAAAATATGTAATGCGGCTAATATCCCCAGTAATAATAGTGCATCAACGTTCGAGGCCGTTGATAGCGGGGTTGACCTTGACTCAACTATTGGTTCCAGTGGGACTATCAGCCTTTGGTATCGGGGAAATAGCGCTTGGAACTCTGGTTCTGATAAAAGACTATTTGATGCCTCTGATGGCGATAAATACTTCCTTGCGGATATTACGTCTGACGGTCGGGTTAAATTCTTCTTTGAAGATGGCAGTGATGGTGACTACAATAAAACAACCGTGGGTACATTTAACGTCGGTGCCGGAGTATGGACGCATCTGGCCTTTGTTTGGGACGTAGCGAGCAACACCGCAAAGATTTTTGTCGATGGTGTTGAGCAGAGTGTGTCAGGTACAAACGGTAATACTGCAGCATTCGATGGTTACGCGACGCTTTATTTCGGTGATAACCGCAACACATCCTACTCTACTGGTGAGTCATCTGCCGATGGGCTTATTGACGAGGCCCTAGTGTTTGACTCAGTTGTGACATCCGCTCAAATCCAAACCATTTTTACTAATCAGGATGCGGGTAATAACTACGACGGCAGCACACGAACCTGTCCAATACCCCCAACACTTAGCTGTGATTCTGGCACGCTAAACGCCGTTGGCATTAGAATTGACAATGGTGGCAATAGCTCTCAGATTACTACAACAACTGAAGCGTTGGCAATCCATGCTGAATGGCTGGATGCAGGCTCACCTGCATCTGGTTTGATAGATGGTGGCACATATAATGTTGCTGCAAGCGGTTCAAGCACAGTTGACCGCATAGACTTTGGTGGCGCCGGTCACGATTTTACGGGTACATTACCTTACCCTGGATATAGCGCCGGAGTTGATGGTTCAGATTTTTTAGTGCATACCTCAGGAACACTCAGTTTGCCCGCCGGTGATTACACCATTTATGTTGAGAGTGATGATGGTTTTAGTTTTATCATGAACACACTGTCTGGTGACGCTGTTTCATTCAACAAATTTGGCAGCTCAAACGCCGGCGCTAGCAATGAATTGAGGCATGAAACAACAACCGGCAATTCAAATACGGGTGGGTCCTTCACCTTAACTCAAGACTCTTTATTTGACATAGCCGCTATATTTTTTGAACGTGGCGGTGGCGACTATTTAGAAATTTCTATTGCAAATGAAATCCTAACTAATGAAGCGCCTTCGGGTTATGAAATTCTGCGTGATGGCGCTTTAAGCGGTGCGGTAACATTTGGGGCATGCGTAGCCCCAATTCCGCTTTTAGAGTACCGTTTTGAGGAACTCAGTTGGGATGGCAGCTCAGGTGAAGTTATTGACAACACTGGTAATGGCTATAATGCGCAAGTCATCAGTAATTCTGCACCGGAAAGCGTATCGCCAGCCCTAATAGGTAATCCTGGCACCTGCGGTTATGCCAGTCAAAATAATGGTTCTATTCAAGCAACCGGATTGCCATTAGATACGTCAACAGACGGTGTCAAAACCACCGTTACATTCTGGATGAATTGGGAAGGGACGGGGAATTCAATGCCTATTGGTTGGAATTATCACGACATATGGTTCAATAACGGCAGCATGGGATTTAATACCTTTAATAACGATATTTACGGCATTTCAAGTGCAGGTTTAGAGAATGGGTGGCATCATGTTGCAGTTGAATTTACGAATGGTGACGTTACTAGCAACCGCATGCATATTGATGGTGTAGAACAGGTTTTAAGCCAACGTTTTGGAACACCGAACAATGCTAACGCTTATGTCAATTCACAAATGCGAGTTGGCGGCGTGTCCAATTCAACTGGCTTTAACTTTAATGGTCAACTAGACGAGTTCAGGGTCTATGAAAGTGCGTTGAGCACTTCTCAAGTGGCAAGCATCATGGCTGAAACTCATGCTTGTGCTATACCTGGTGTTCATCATTACGAAATTGTGCATGATGGCCAAGGCTTAACCTGCGATACCGAAACGGTTACGCTTCGAGCATGTGAAGATGCTAGCTGTTCAACTTTAAGTAGCCAGCCAACTACGCTTGATTTTCTTGCTGACGGCGCGGTCATTAGTTCTCCAACTTTTGCCGGTAGTACTACTGTTAGTTTTAACAATACCGATGTTGAAACCCTAAGCTTTGGAATCGACAACCCCTCAATTCCAGCATTAAACCCGGCAGTGTGCAACGACAGCGTTGGCAATTCTTGCGACATGGTATTTACCAATGCCGGCTTTAGGTTTTTGTATGGTGCCAGCAATAACACGACCTTACCCAACCAAACTTCGGGCACTATATTTGCCGAGGCGTTAAAAATTCAGGCTGTGGAGGATACTGATGGTGTTTGCACTGGTTTATTTAGCGGTGACAAGAGTGTCGACTTATCTCAGGAAAACGTAAACCCAGGTGGCACCAGTGGTCTCAGTTTTATGATTAATAACAATAATATTGCAAAACACACGAGTGCCTCCGGTACCACATTGAACTTTGGTGCCAACAGTATAGCCACCCTGCCAACGCCCATATATAACGATGCAGGACAAATTCGTTTACATGCCAATTATAACGTAAGTGGTGTCGCATTGACGGGAAGCAGTAACTCGTTTTGGGTTAGTCCAGCCGAACTTATTGTGAGTGCAACATCAGGAGCTACCAATTTAGATGGCGCCACTGCCACGTCAAGCACAACCTATCCAGCAGGTGAGAGCTTTGTGCTAAGCGTGACCGCATTAAATAGTCTTGATGTTATCACGCCCAACTATTCACCCGGACAAATACAGCTAATGCTGACTCGCACGGGCCCTACATTAACCGACAGTGTAGACGGTAATCTATTCTATGGGTCAGCCAGTGCGCTGGCATCTAGTGCTAGTTCGGTGTTTCAAAATGTTACGCTTAGCAGCTTTTCATCGGGTGTATCTACTTATAGTAGCGCGCGTTATTCAGAAGTGGGTTTGCTCAGCCTAGATGTTCAAGACAGTAATTATGGCAACGCCAGCATTGTCATTTCGGCTACTCAAATTAATATTGGTCGCTTTATTCCTGAGCATTTTACCCAGGCTGTCGCACAAAATGGTGTATTTCAAACCACATGTGGTGCTTCAATAGCATTTGCTGCCTACAGCGGTCAAAAAGACGAAGCTACCAATAGCATTGGCGCAATTTCATATTTAAGTAATCCAATATTGACTATTACCGCCTATAATAAACAAGGTGATATTACCCAGAACTACCATGAGGACAGCCAAGGTAGCATTAATGATTACATGAAGCTAAGCGGCTCAGATGTAAGCATTACAGTGCCAAGCTTTGACCAAGTAGCGTTAGGTGTTGATAGCAGCAGACTAGTGTTAACGGCTGACATGGATACCGGTACCTTGAGCCAAAATGATTTGACCGCCTTGCCAAGTAGCGTGGCCTTACCCAAAGGGGTACTACATTACCAATTGTCAAATAATGATCACTTTTTCTATAACCGCTCTGCCAACGCACTCGTAAGCCCATTTACGTCAGACATCGATTTTTCTACCGCCACTGTTGTAGATTCAGACAGCGTGAGCGTAACAAGTACCGTTGATGCATCACCCACCGGTGTTGAAATTCGATTTGGTCGCCAAGTGCTGGAAAATAGCTTCGGTCCTGAAACCTCAAATTTCGCGCAACCTATGCAACTTGAACATTTTGATGGCACCGTTTTTACTGTCACATCAGATAATAATTGCACCGCTTATGAAGCAAGTAAAATCTCACTTACTAATATTAGTTTAGACCCTGCACTTACCGATGTACTTGGCACAACAGGAAGTTTTGATAATGGTACAACGCTGGAGATTTCATTTGCCGCGCCTGGGGCGGGCAATCAAGGTGAAATAGGAGTGTTATACACCGCCTATGACTGGTTGAAATATGATTGGGATGATAACGGTGTTTATGATAACAGCCCAACAGCTATAGCCACATTTGGTCTATACCGTGGCGACGATCGTCTTTTTCACTGGCGCGAAATTTTCGAGTAACTGTAACAAGCTGACATGAAGCAGTTAGTCATGAAATAGAACAATCAATCCGATAAACCCTATCATGCAAGAAGCATGAGTCTGCGCCTTACAAGAATCTACAATAAATTGATACTTGTAAGACGCGAGACAATGGTATTTATTGGCTAATATGTCTTCAGAATTTAGCCTGTACATCGAAGTAATAACTGCGCCCAAAATCACTATGCGCATCTACGAAATAGCCAAATGAGCCATCAGCAAGTGGCGCACGTTCGTCGCTTAGGTTTCGTATACCTAAGCGAAAGCGCGTATTTACATCGCTGAGATTTAGACGGTAGTCAAAGGTCGCGTTATAAGTAGTCATCGACGGTATGGTATAACGTGTACCGTCTTCCAAGGTCAAGTCATTTTGATAAAAACTGCCAATCTTGTTTCCGCTTAACGATCCACCAAACGCCTGTTTCCTCCAACTTATGCGCATTGAATGGCGCTCTTTTTGGTTGCCATTTTGGCCTATTAAGTCTGCAAATCCAGCAATGGGATAATTAGATGGAATTAAACCTTGCTCTTGGGCAATAATTAACGCTCTTGAATTACCGCCTGCTTCTTGGGTAAATTTATCCACAAAAGAACCGTTATAGCTAAATTTGAAATCACCCCAGCTAGTATCAATATCATAGTAAACACCTACGTCATAGCCTGCTAAATTACGTGTGTCTAGATTAAGGTATTGGTCATCAATAAACTGAATTTCGCCTGCAGGGCAAATACCTGCGGCTAAATATATTGCGCTTTCACCTACCCCAGCAGCTTGTCTAGCAACAGCTGGGTTAAAGTTTGTACCTTCGCAGTTACCGGTGCCAGCTTGGAGTCTTAAGAAAAGATCTAACAAGGTATGATTTTCTTCTCCAAATAAGCCTATCGTGTTATCTTTTTTGATTGTCCAATAATCAATGGTAACGGTGAAATCATCAGTGGGTGTTAATACAAAACCAACCGACGTATTGGTAGACTCTTCTGGCGCGAGGTTGTCACTGCCTTGTGCAATACGCTGAACAGAATTAACACAATCTAGGGTTGTTTGATCAATGTCACCGCCGTTTTCAGACGCGTACAAACAAGTAAAGTCAGTTCGCGTGTTGTTGCGCGCTACAATACTTTCATTAATTGTGACTAAGTTCGGCGCACGAAAAGCTTCTGACCATGACCCTCTGACTAAGAGCATGTCTATTGGACGCCAACCAAACGCCAGTTTACCTACCGTAGTATCATCAACATCCGAGAAGTTTTCATAGCGAATAGCGGCTTGAACGTTAAGTGTTTCGTGAAGCGGTAAACTAAACTCAGCGAACAAAGAAGCCACTTTACGCTCACCTTCACTGTCTGGGGTTGGACTGGAGTTTACAACATCAGACACAAATGGGTAGGTATCACCGTCAAAATCGACAAAGTTTATAGTGCCATCAAGACGGTCATCACGATCATCCAAAAATGTCTCTTCACGATATTCTAAGCCTAGCACAAACCCCACAGGTCCTGCGGGCAGCGAGAAAATTTCGGGATGCGCAAATTTCATATCAAAGGTAGTTAATTCTGTCTCGTTGTCGCGCCTTACATCAATTAATGCGCGTTCGATATTAGAATTTACGCCGCCTGAAAATGGGTTATAGGCGCCAGGTGTGTCATCAAAGAGTGCTTCGGTGATTAACATATTCGATACACGGTTACGGGTTACGTCTTCTTTAGTTGCTTTAGAATAAGCAAGCGCTGTCTCCCAACTCCAATCTCCTAGCTCACCTCTAAAACCTTGCAAAAATCTAAACGTGTCACCATCGTTGTCGACAATTCGTGGCAGTTCATCAAAGCGATAGTTGTCGATATTTAATTCAAGCCCTGAGCATGGAACATCTCCGATTAGTTCATCAGATAATCGATTGGGCGAACCACAAGGTCCAAGCGGATTATAGTAGTTAGAAGCCCCCACCCTTAATTGCGAACTGGTGAATGGCGCGGTGCCATGGCGACGTAAATTAGTTTTAGATTCATAGTACGAAAATTCGGTAAATCCTTCTACGCCGTTTTCGAACTCATGATTGATAAACACAAATAAGTTTTGACGGCTAAGCTTTGAACTTAAGTCCCTATCAGCATTGAGGTTGCTTCTAAATGTGCCTTGACCATCAACGCCGCCACAGGTAGTTGCATTAATTATGTACTGACAGCGGTCATCGCCAATTGGATAGGTTTCGAACTCCCCAGCGTTATCAGTAACAACACCACGAATGCTGGCCATCGCGCTGCTTAAAATATCAAACTGCCCAAAAATTGAGTTTGCGCTGTCATTGCGCCATGCAGCCAAACCAAACCAAGGGGAATCGGCTGGTACACGATCACTAAAATCAGCATTTGCCCAGCGCGGATCATCTTGCGAGTTAACTCGGTCGCGCGCATAGTAACTGTAAAAGCTGCTGACATTGGTGCGCCCGCCATTGAAGTCTTTACCCCATTCAACAGACAAGGTTTGGTCGTTGCGCGGTAGGTTGTCATATTCAGCCCAGCGTCCTTGCATAGTTAAACCGACAAAATTTGATTTCAGCACATGGTTAACTACACCAGCAACCGCATCGGCGCCATATATAGCCGATGCTCCGTCGCGTAATACTTCGACTCGACTCAAACCATGAACTGGAATAGTGTTTACGTTAACCGAATTCACCGGTACAAAGCTACCGCCTACTTCTTCGGTTTGGTAGGAAGCAGAATTCACTAAACGGCGCCCATTTAATAATACTAAGGTATTACCGGTGCCCAAGTTACGCAAATTGTAGGTACCTACATCACCGCGCGCAGAGTTTACACCGCCGCTTATATTGGCTGCTTCTGAAAAGAAGTTTTGACCGTTTTCTGGAATTAATTGCAACAGTTCATCAATTGAATCTATGCCTAATCTCCCAATATCTTCGGCCGAAATTACCGAAACAGCAAGCGCCTCTGCAACCTTCCCACCTTTAATATGTGTTCCAACAACCGCAATTTTTTCAATTGCTTCTTCTGCTTGGTCAAGTTGGTTTTCTTGTGCTAGGGCTGTGCATGATAGTATTGAAGCAATCGACAGTGATAGGAGCTTGGGTATAAAAGTGTGTTTTGGCTTTCGGTGGGGCATAGTTTATCTTCTTAGTTTTCTAATTTTGCGCTCGAATATATTGAATATTTGGCTGACAATACAGCAAAAATTATTGTTCGTGACAGTAAAAAGATTTTCCAAAAATTCTCGAATATACTAGTACTTTTTAGGACAATGAAGATATTACCGATA
>JBLHMY010000049.1:0-14470 GCA_047621065.1 Glaciecola sp.
GATTGGTTAGTCCTGGCCCAATAAGGTTGTATCGACTAGATGCTGGGTCGTCGCCGCCACTACGGTTATTGACCGACGCAAATGGCGCGCCACGTGTATCGGGCGATAAACCGCGTAAAGGCTGAAAGGTAGTCGTAAAGTCACGGTCATCACCGCGCAGTATTTCATTCGACTTCATAGATACAGAAGCCATAAGATTAAAACCGTCTTCGTCTAAGTTGCCTGTACCAGCGAGTAAGTTGATACGATAGATATTTCCGCTGCCTTCTTCGGTATGATCAGCAAATGCACCCGCTTGCACGCCTTCGTAGTTTTTCCTCAAAATGAAGTTAATAACACCACCAATTGCATCGGTACCATACATAGCAGTTGCACCACCGCTAAATATCTCTACTCGTTCAATCGCCGCAAAGGGGATTGAATTTAGGTCAACCGCGCGGCCCTTAAGACCATGAGTTGCGACGCGGCGTCCATTCAGCAGCACCAGCGTAGAACCGGCACCTTGCTGGCGCAAATTAGCGCTAGATGCACCGTTGTTACCGCGCTCTTCACCACCTACTATGCCGGCATTGCTGGCAAGGTTGTCGTTTGAGTTTGAGGATATATTTAGTTGTGAAAGTAATTGCTCAGCAGATGTAATACCGGCCGCGCTAATTTGTTCAGCAGAAATCATCGTAATTGGTAAGTCGCCTAAGCTAGCACGCTTAATACTTGAACCGGTAACCGATATACGTTCTATTTTCTCTTCTTGTAAGTCTTCAGTAGCTTGTTGGGCAAAAGCGTAAGTACTCGACAACCCTGACATAGCTATTACTAGTGCGATTTTATTTAATTTCACTGTGCAGTCTCCCTTAGTTATTTTTTTGGCGTTTTTGTGTATCACTCGGCAGGAATCCTTCAACATGGATAACAATTAGTGACAATACCGTGACATATAAAAGCGTGAAACTGTTATAATTAATACTAGGTGTCTCAATGAGGAGAATGCCTTGGATTTAACATTAAAAGAATTGGTACACCCAATTAATACGGACATAAATCATCTCCTGACTTAAACCTAGCATAATTGTCAAGAATGTAAATAATAAATTATTCCAAAAATGTTACATAATATACAAATAATTTATTTTATCATGTATTACAAGTACATAAGTCTTAATTGACTCACATAAAAAGTAAGTCATAAAGGAAATTAAAAATGCAGCTTAAGGACAATATGAACGCTTGTACTACCTGACTGGCTTGCCACTACTTTTGGCAAAGTCTAAGGAGGTCGTGTGTCGCGGCTAAGCACTTCCCCAATCACGGCGTTACCTTCGTCGATAGCCACGTTGGTTTAAAAACACAAGATAGCTTGCCAATGACCCTGTTGGGCTGAGGTTGTTGTTTATGCCAAATTTTTTATAAAAAGCAAGCGCACAAGCTCTAGGGATAAATGAAATAGCCTCCGAAACCCTATCTAATAATTAAAACAACGTCAGTTATTGAGTAAGGCTGACTAATTTTCCGTTTAGCATAGCAAAGACAATTCTGTGTGGATCTTTTAAATCTGTAAATAAACAATATGCGGGCTGTTGTAATATAAAGGCATTCTTGCCATGCAATGGTTGAGTCGTGCGGTAAATATCGTAGTCAGAAATGTTGGTAATAAATCCTTGCGGATCGTTTATGTGTAGGTAGCCCTTACGCAAAAGGGCAATGTAGCTTTGGTTGGAAAAGGTCATGCTTTGGGTTGGTGAAAAAGTCTTGCCGCGCAGATACCCTAAACCTTGCGCATCAAAGTCGACTAAGCCAGCTTGAGAATGCAAATCGCCAGTAAAATCAACTAAAAAATTATTTGAATAACGCGCGGTTTGTTTAACACTGACACCCGCCGTATAGGGTTGAGTACCTGCAAAAGTGACGTTACGTATTAGCAAACTAGACAAGGTCTCAGGTATATTTTCGGGTATAGCAAAATAGTTAGAAACATCTGCACTTTGCACGTTTTTTGTCGATGCTGGCGACACTTCACCAGGCATCAAATAGTCAAGTGCCGACAGCATAGCCAGCACGTTCATTTTGCGCGCAACTTGCCGATTGCTATCGTTTTTCGCTGCGCCAGACTCTATCAATATGGTACTGATCTTTTTTGCCGCAATATTATCTCCAAAAGAACGCACCGAGTAGGTGTCGTCATAGCGAGCAACACAATTGGGAATATGGGCCTGTAGGGTTTCATTCATATTAGCAATGAGAAACATTGCGCGCTCCCGCGATTTATCAATCGTTTTATCTACATCAAATGCTGGCGCTAAAAACGCAATGGTGGCTGGGTTTGCAGTGGTTCCACATTGGTAATAAGAGGATTGGTCATGCAAATTAAAAGCAATGTCGGGGGACAGTTGTTCGACTAAGCGCATTAAAATTTGCCCCTCAGGCGTTTGTAGCTGGCGCGCGTCTCGGTTTATATCTATCGATTGTGCATTTTGCCTAATACATCGCTGTGCGCCATCTGGGTTTAACATGGGCAGTATATGAATAGTAAACATTGAAGCCCAATTTTTTATAGGCTCGTGTGTGTTTTCAATAAGCTGGTCAATTAAATCGAATACGGCAGCTGTTGCGGTGGCTTCATTTCCGTGCATTTGGGTCCAAGCAAAGATAACGATTGAGCCTTCTCCTAAGGTCAATAGATGTATGGGGCGTTGTTCGAACGAATGCCCAACTAATTGAACGGTTACCAAGGGTTCATCTTTTAGTGCGAATATAAGTGGGTCAATATCACTTTGTAGTAAATGGCTTTTATTTAATGGTGGCAATAGGTGTGCAATACATGAACCGTGAGACATAGCGAAACTGTGCATAAGAATGAATACCCTTAAGATACGCAAAAGTAGAGGCATTGTACAAATTATTCTAATGATGCTATAAAATAATGAATAATTTATTACGCAGTTCGTGCATACTGGTACTGTGCAGATTTATGCTGTGCTAAGTATGCTTATATAGAAACGAGTAATTGGCCATAGGTAGGCAGTTAGTTAGCCACTCATAAGGCGGCGTAGCTAATAATGAGCAGAAGTATTAAAGGAGCTTTATGGCCGCATTTTCAAAAATAAGAGCATTATTACCTTCATTTTCAACCAGTGAGGAAAAACTAGCTGATTTTATTTTAAGCTCGCCTGGCGAACTGCGTGATTTATCATCGCAAAAGCTAGCGGCTAGAGTAGGGGTGAGTCAAAGCAGCGTCGTTAAGTTTGCGCAAAAACTAAGTTATAAAGGGTATCCGGCTCTTAAATTAGCCATTTTCGATGATATCTCTAATGCCAATGTAAATCCCCAGCAACTGCACGGTAGTATTCGCATAGACGACGACTACCAAACAATGTCAAATAAGCTAGTACAAAGCAAAATTGCAGTGCTTCAACAAACCCAAAGCTTGAATGATCAAAAAGCGATTAATTTAGCAGTTGGTTTAATACTACAAGCCAACAGAGTAATGCTAACGGGGCTTGGCGGCTCGGCGCTGGTGGCAAAAGACTTTAGTTTTAAACTACAAAAATTGGGTATTACTGCACTGTCAGAGGTAGACGGTCACGCGCAATTAGCCTTGGCAAGTACGCTAAATAAACACGATGTTGTGTTTGCACTTAGTGAGTCTGGTTTTACTCGCGAGGTGGTGAATATAGTTAGGCAAGCAAAAGAAAATCAAACCCCTGTGATTTCGGTGACAAAGTTTGGCGCAACCGCCGTAAGTAATATGGCCAACGTAAAGCTTTACTCAGTGGCAGAAGAGGTATCTACTCGAATATCGTCTATTTTGGCACGTACCGCGCAAGAATTGATAATAGATGTTTTATTTATCACCTTAATGCAACGTTCTCATGAAGGTCGTCAATTACTCGAAAAATCAAGAAAAGCAGTTACACAGTTCAGACAGATATAGCCGTATTGTGTATGTTATAGCCAGCTTATTGAGAATACAGTAAATACGGCTTTGTCATCTTCTTGTACTTAATTAAGTCGGCCTGCCAACTTTGCCGAATATCTTCTATAGATACGCCATTATCTATCGCTTTTCTTAATTTGTCGGTTCCAGCAAGCTTATCCATAAAATTAGTTGATGTATAAAATGGTATATTTTGCTCTTTGAAGGCTTGTGAATATTTTATAAATAGGCTTAAGTCTAAACCTTGCTTAGTGCTTTGTTGCAAGTCCAGCCCAAATAGTCGGGTATTTGCCAGTTTTGGATTAGGTGCGGCAAAGGGCGTTGGGACAGGGGTAAATGTAAAGTTGCCTAAACGCACTTGATCATGCCCGGTAACTTGAAACGCAGTGTGTGTTCCGCGGCCAATACTTACTGCAGTGGCTTCAAAAAAACACAAAGAAGGATATAGTCTAACCGCTTTATAATTAGGTAAGTTTGGGCTTGGTGCAATGGGTAACTTATATACTAATGATTTATCATAATGCAGCATTTTCACCACTTCTAGTTGCAATTTATCTGCGTTTTCTATCCATTTTTCTCCTTTTATCATTAGTGCTAACTCGCCTACCGTTAGCCCGTGCAATACGGGAATAGGGTGCATGCCTACAAAAGACTGAAAATTCAGATCGAGCACCGGTCCGTCAATAAACTCGCCGTTTGGATTGGGCCGGTCAAGCACTACAAATTCGACACTGTGTGCAGCGGCAGCTTCCATCATGTAATGCATTGAGCTGATATAGGTATAAAAGCGGGTGCCTACATCTTGGATATCAAAAATGATGAGGTCTAGGTTTTTCATAATGCTGTTAGGCGGTGTTTTGTTTTTTCCATAAATCGACTGAATAGGAATACGTGTTTCAGCGTCTTTTCCATTGTCAATATGCTCCCCCGCACCTTTGTTTCCGCGTACGCCGTGCTCAGGGGCAAACATAACGACTACATTCACGTTATGGTTACGTAAAAAATCGACTAAGTGCAATGCTTTTTCGGGCGTGGTGATGCCGTCATATTTATACAGCATAGAAGTTTGATTAACGACTAACCCTATGCGTTTTCCCTTTAGCTTGGCTAGATATTGATTGGTATTTTCGGCGCCTAATACTAAGGTGGAGTTGGTCATTAAGGTTGCGCTGGCAGTTGGGGCGAGGTTGGTAATTAATGCAGAATTGTTGAATGCCGTTTGTATATTACTTTGTGCAACATGCTTTGCTAATACAGCCGCGTTTAACTGGCAATAAGCAATAAGCAAATATGCGCTTAAGTAGCAAAAGTATTTCAATGAAAAGAGAATGTTACGAGTATCCATATAGTAATAACCGTAAGGTTAAGTTTCGCCCTTTGAATTGTCACTTTCACTTTCACTTTCTTGTGATTTCTGTGGGAAGCCTTCTAATGAATTGCGCAAGTGCCCTTGATTAAGCTGTAACATGGTTTTAGCGACACTAGCATCTGTGCCGGTGAGGATCATCAAAATTGCTAGTTTTGCGCTGTTGTCGGCTTTTTCTAATGACAGTTGAGCCTGTTCTTGGCCGCATGTTGTTGCCTGCATTACTATGCGAATGGCACGAGCGCGCAGTTTTTGATTGCTTGCGTTTACATCTACCATTAGGTTTTCAAACACTTTACCCAGCTTAACCATTGTGGCGGTGCTGAGCATGTTGAGTATAAGTTTTTGGGCAGTGCCCGACTTCATGCGAGTTGAGCCGGTTAAGCACTCAGGGCCTACTTGCGCACATATACCAACGTTGGATATTGTCAGCATGGGTGACGTTGGGTTGCATACCACACTTGCGGTAATGCAACCCAATGACTTTGCATATTTCAAAGCACTAATAACATAAGGCGTACGACCACTGGCCGCTATGCCAACCACCATGTCACTGTGGGTTAAGGCAACGTCTTGCAGGTCTTTTATACCACTTTCTTTACAGTCTTCTGCGCCTTCAACGGCATGTGTTATGGCTTTTTCCCCGCCGGCGATAATGCCTATTACTAAGTCATCGCTTACGCTAAACGTAGGTCTGCATTCTACCGCGTCTAGTACACCTAAGCGACCGCTTGTACCTGCACCAACATAAATGAGTCTGCCGCCGTTTTGTATACTGTTAACTGCAAAGTCAACGGCAGCGGTAATATTAGGAAGCTCGTTGGCAACAGCTAGCGCTACTTTTTGGTCTTCTTTATTGATTACTCCCAATAGATCATAAGTACTTAAAGTATCTAGCGCCATGGTATTTGGATTGCGCCCTTCAGAAACAAGACCTTCTAGTTGTTGAATTAGCCGATTTGTGCTGTTGGGGTCAAGTGCAGATTCGCTTGAAGATTGAGTGAATAATTTAGACACTTATACTTCCTCTTTTGTGAACGAACGGGCATTTGGGGTACTGCCCAAGCAACATACGATAGTAGCAACACTAGTAGAGATCAATAACTGATATGAGAAATTCAAACTAAATTGCCACGCCTGAGGTAAATACCATGTTTGCACATAAGGTTGCATAAGCACTGGAATAGAAAACCCAATTAACAGGGCCGCTAAAATCGAGCTTGAAGAGCCACGTTTTGTGAAAAGGGCAGTAAAGTAGACGCCTAATAAACCACTATACGAAAACACCATTACACTTAGTGCGAAGGCTAAAAGAGGCATGTCGGTATATTGCTGCCAATAATAACAAAGTCCGGCCATTGCACTTAGTAAAATGGCGACAACCCCCATACTAATGCGCCCGGCCTTTACTAGTTGTTGTTCACTTGGGCTTACCTTTTTAATTAGACCGCAGTAAAAGCCGCGATAAAGATCTTGTACCACTACCGACGACATACTATTTAAACCAGAATTCAAAGTAGACAGTGCCGCCGCAATAATACCTATAGTCACAATTGCTTTTATACCATTGGGTAAGTCGGTGAGTACATAATACATAAAGATAGTCACCGTTTGGCCCACAAACTCTGGGGTTGGCGCACCGTCTTGTCCACTGTTCATTAGGTCGGGACGTTGGTAATAAACAAAAAGTAAGAGTCCAATACAAACAAAAATTAAGACAACGGGAATGCCCATAAAGATAGAGCTGAGCAACGCTCGTGTTGCACTTTTAGAATCTTTGCATGTAAGCATGCGTTGGGTTACATCCTGATCAAGACCAAAAGCGGCAATATTTAATAAGACAAATCCAGTTACAATAGACCAAAAACTAAATACCCCAGCGCCACCTAGGTCGGTGGTGAAATTGAATACAGTAAGCTTAGATGCTTGTCCATCGCCCGGATCTGCTAATACTGCCCATATTGTTGAAAAATCGGCGGGTATGCTGGTGAACAAATAACCCAGTACTAACAAAGCTGCACTGACATACACAATAGCTTGAATTACATCACTGTAAATAACGCTGCGAACGCCGCCATACATAGTGTAGGCAAAGCCAATCGTGGCGATTAGTAAAATAGAAGCAACAACGTTGCTTGCTTGAATATCGCCGAATAAAATCATGGCCACGGCTATAGCGGCCATATAAAGCCTAGCACCACTTGCAAATAGTCTGCCGATCAAATATACGGTACCTGCCTGATACTTAGATTTTTCGCCAAAACGTTGGGCAAGCAGTTCGTAAACAGTAAATACTTTGTAATGATAAAATTTAGGCAACAAAAAGTAAGCAACAAAACCAGCCGCAATAAAACCGGCTAAATTCGTGGCTAAATAGCTTAGGTCTCCTCTGTAGCCTTGATCAGGACCACCCAAAAAGGTCGCGGCTGACTGCGAGGTGGCTAATACTGAAATACCGACTAACCACACAGGCATTTTATTACCCGCTAAAAAATAGTCTTTACTAGATTGTGCTTTGCGATTAAACCAAATGCCAGTTACAACTAAAACAAGTGCATAACTAGCAAATATTGCCCAATCTATGGGCGAAAACTGATCGATCATAGTTTATGTGCTTGGTTGTATTTGAAAAAACATGACGATAAATATTCATAGTAAATCAAAAAATACAGAGAGTCGCGCGCAAACAAATTTGTAAATGGTTTGATGAAATGGTCGAGCTTTGGCATCGATTGTTCTCATTGTCATTGGTTTTTAGAGGAGTTTCTTACATATACAATGTGTAAGAATTAATATTGCTTAGTTATACCCAATCAAGTTTACCCTGTACAGTAATAAATTATTCCAATATTATGCTATAAATCGGAATTATTATTAAATGAGCCGGAGACCTAATTATGAAACGAGCCTAATTATGTTATTTATTTGCAGATTAAGAACGCTTTTGAGACAGTATGAACGTAAAAATTATTAAGTACACTTTGTGCCATTTTAAATATAGTTAAAAGGAATTTTTTTTGAGTCGTAATACCGTTGCTACAATAAATTTGGGAGCCTTACACGCTAACCTCGAAATGCTAATTGAGTTTGCTAACGCCAGTAAAGTGGTAGCGGTGGTCAAAGCAAACGCATATGGAAATGGAGCGGTTAAGGTTGCGCAATCTATTGAGGCAATGGCAGACGTATTGGCAGTTGCATTCTTGGCTGAAGCCACTGAATTGCGTGATGCAGGCATTACTAAACCCATTTTAGTGCTGCAAGGTCCGCACACTGAAGATGAACTGTACGATGTTACCGCCACAAATATTATTTGGATGTTGCATAGCCAGTGGCAGCTAGCCGCCTTTGCAAAGTATAAGGAAAAAACACGCTTACAAAGCAATTCTTGTTGGCTTAAATTTGATACAGGCATGCACAGACTTGGATTGCCAATTGCACAGCTGCAACAACTGCTAGCCCAATACTCCAGTATAATCGATAAAAACACCGTTCTTGTTACCCATCTAGCGAATGCGGATGAACCTATTCAAAGTCATGCAACAGCGCAAATAGATAGATTTTTGGCTGCGGCTTTGGTAGTCAACTTGCCTGTTTGTATTGCTAATTCTGCCGCTAATATACGTTTTGATCTGGCCCGAGGTGACTATGTACGTTTGGGGATCGCCATGTATGGCTCAAGCCCATTTCAAAGCCAAGATAATCCAGTAAAATTAAAGCCTGTTATGAGTCTAGACTCTGCAATTATAAGCCTTCGTTCTATTCCCAAGGGTGATAGCGTAGGGTATGGCAGCACATGGCGAGCTGCAAGAGAATCGGTAATTGCTACGGTTTCCATAGGGTATGCCGATGGTTACCCGCGCCACGCGCCCACAAGCACGCCAGCTTGGTGTAACAATGAACTTATTCCTTTGGTAGGACGCGTCTCTATGGATATGCTGACCTTTGATGTAAGTAATTTACCCCATGTAGCAATAGGCGATAGGGTGCAGTTATGGGGCGACAAATTACCTATAAATGATGTTGCTGACCACATTGGAACAATTGGCTATGAGCTTATGACCCGTGTATCAGCTAGGGTAGCGCGTAAATATGTTGATTAATGCACTATTGAAAAGTGTGAATTTCATGGTGAACTTTTTTTCTAAACCCAAAGATTGTCCCAAATGTAACGCAGATCCCACAGCTCGGTATGATTAGGCATAAGGCCAAAACTAGGTGACTGCTATCTATTTTGCTGGTTTACCAATTTGCTATTGGATAATAAGGGGGTTCATAAGCAGCCATGAACTAAGTATAGGATGTTGTCGTTATTTGTCTTAATATAAAAATAGTCGCAACGTGTTTGTCAAGCACTATCAACAGTAATGAATAGTTGGTAGTAGAAGGGCGGTAATTTTATCAAAATGCTTCGGAGTAACAGGTAAGTATGTGGATCATAGGTATAGACGGTGGTGGCACAAAATGCGAGGCAGGCTTATTTAAAAGTAATGGTGATATGCTCGCAACATCCCTTGCTGGGCCAGCAAATTTATATGCTAACTTCAAAGGCTCTGTTGATGCAATAGAACATGCCGTTGATCAACTATTGGCAATATGCCAAGCGCGAGAAAACATTACACTTGCAAGAAAAGATTGTTTTCTAAGCTTAGGCTGCTCAGGTGGTAGTATTGATTCGGTTAAACAACAGTTTCAACAATGGCAGCATGAATATGCAGGTGCTGCACTTACTACAGATGTGCATGTAGCATGCTTGGCAGCTAACAACACCAAAGCATGCGCCTTGTTTGTTATTGGTACGGGTTCTTGTTTAGCAGTTTATTTACCACCACAAGATTTGTCAAAAGAGCATCAGCAAAGCCAAATACCGTTAAACGCGAAGCAGGCGCTTAAGCAATTTGGTGGTCATGGTTTCTTGCTGGGTGATATTGCTTCGGGTGCATGGTTAGGCAAAAAAGCAGTTAGTTGGTATTTACAGGCCCTTGAAACCGCCCATCAAGACTGCCACCTTTGGGTAGCTTTAGAAAATGTTTTAGGCAATAATACGAGTCAAATTATTGAGCAATATGGGCAAGCACAAGCAGGTAAGTTTGGTACTTTAGTGCCTACTTTGCTAGCGGTAAAAGACACCAGTGTCACTGTCAATAATTGGCTTCAAGAAGGAGCGGTATATGCAACTGATTTGCTAACAAATCATAGCTCTGGCAATTCACCTGTTTTCCTCACCGGCGGCTTGGCTATTGTGTATAGGCCGCTCATAGAAAAACTATTAGGTAGAAATATTTATATTCCTAATGATACAGCAATATATGGCGCATATTTAGCAGGTAAAGATTACCTAGCTGTACAAAAATAATTTTAGCAATTGAACTATGAACCACTACGTCTTAGTTTAATATTTAATTTAATTAATACGGTTTGCACGTAATTATGTTATTTCACTGGCAAGATATTCTGCTCCTCAATAATCAGCGAAGCGAAGAAAAGCTAATGCTGCGCGACAGCGCTCATGAATTTTCTCAAAACCACTTGCAACCTGGCATATTAATGGCGAATAGGCATGAGCAGTTTGACCCCAATATTATGCTTAAAATGGGCGAGTTAGGGCTGTTGGGTTCAACTATAGAGGGTTATGGCTGTGCCGGCATAAACTATGTGTCGTACGGCCTAATTGCGCGCGAATTAGAAAGCGTTGACAGTGGGTACCGAAGCGCCATGAGTGTGCAATCATCTTTAGTTATGCAGACTATTAATGTTTTTGGTTGTCAACAACAAAAAGAAAACGGATCCTGCCATGATTTGACTAGTTAAGCGTAATAATTGCAGTAAGTCTTTAAACATTGCACGCAAAGCCGGCGATATGCACCGTGGCAACGGGGTTAGCGACGAATTTCATGTTATCAGGCACATGATGAATTTAAAAAAGGTGAACATATACAAGGGCACCTATGACATTAACGAATTGATTTTGGGGCGCAGCCAAACAGGTTTGCAGGTTTTTTTTAGTTCGGTCTATAGTTAATAAAGGTCAAAGGAGTCTAACCATGACGGCACTATTTAGAGAAAAGACAGTTATTATTACTGGCGCATCTGCGGGTGTAGGCGCCGCCTGCGCTCGGGCTTTTGCGGCTCAAGGGGCTAATTTGGTATTGGTAGCTAGAGGGCAACAAGCACTGGACGTAATAAAAGAGGAACTGTCGCCACAAACGAAGGTGGTTACCGTGGCTATGGATGTATCAGATACCGCTCAATGTTTGGCCTTATTGGCCAAAGCTGAGCTTGAATTTGGTACTGTTGATGTGCTGGTGAATAATGCGGGCATGCACAGCCGAGGTGCCCTTGAGAGCGTCTCTCCTTTAGACGTAGGAGCCATGGTAGATATCAACATTCGCGCGCCCTTAATACTTTCTTGTGCAGCTATTCCTTATTTGCGGCGTGCTGGTGGCGGTGGAATTGTTATGGTCGGCTCACTTGCCGGTATGGCTCCTTTGCAGGGCGCGGCAACCTATTGCGGCACTAAAGCGGGTTTGCGCGCATTTGCATTTGCTCTGGCTGATGAAATGCGAGGTACAGGTATACATGTTGGGGTGGTTTCTCCTGGGCCAATTGATACTGGCTTTATTATGGATGAGATAGATAAGGTTGAAGATATTGTCTTTTCCCAGCCCATGAGCAGTGCTGGCGAAGTAGCCGATGCGGTGTTGCGCATTGCAGCAGGAGACAAAGTAGAAATTCCCATGCCAACTGCCAGCGGAAAAATGCTTAGTTTGGGGTATTTGTTCCCCTGGCTACGACGCTATCTTCGTCCAAAGCTATACGCTATGGGACGCAAGAATAAAGATAAGTACCGTAATCGACAAAGCAACGAGTAACTATTTAGGAACATATAATGAAGCTACATTATACCCAACAAGGCACTGGGCAAGCTGTTATTTTACTACATGGCATGTTCGGTTGTTTGACTAGTTTAGGCAACTTAGCTGACGAGCTATCTGCTGGTTATCGGGTGATAAGCGTTGACTTGCGCAATCATGGCGATTCACCCCATGCTCAGCAAATGGATATTCCAACTATGGCCAGCGACATTGTCAAGCTGATAGATGAACTTGGTTTGTCGACAGCAAGCCTTATAGGTCACTCTTTGGGTGGTAAGATTGCTATGCAGGTTGCACTGAATTATCCACATAGAGTTACCAATTTAGTAGTAGCTGATATTGCGCCTGTTACCTATACTCCTCGTCAAGACCCATTTTTACAGGCTTTTCTTGCACTATCGAGTCTTGATATTTATAGTCGTGACCAAGCTAAAAGCATTGTTGCTGAGCATGTCCAAGCGCCTGAACATCAAGCTTTCTTGTTAGAAAGCCTGACGCGTAAGGACAGCGGTGTATATGGTTTAAAAATCAATATATCTGCTATTTCAGAAAACTACGCTACCTCCTTGGCTGTGGCCCCTGCGGGCTATCCTTACAGTGGCCCGGTATTGTTTCTAAAAGGTGAAACTTCGGCCTACATTCAAAGCAAGCATCAGCCGATTATGGCTGAGCTGTTTCCAAATATGGAGCTGCATGTGATGAAGGGCGTTGGTCATTGGGTGCATTTTGAAAACCCCTTAGAATTTACCCAAGGGGTAAAACGTTTTCTAAGCTATGCTCAAATTTTTTGAGCTGAAAGCAATCCTGAGCCAGTCTAGCGGCTAAGCGGTCGTGTTCGCCATCTACGCTGGCGGACAAATTTGCGAGCTTCATAAATGCCTTAAACCGTCAAAATCAACATCTGTTGCGTAGCTCTAGGATGTGGTTTATTCTTATAAATTAATACTCACTATCACAAGGTTTCAATAAGATATGATAAAATCCACGATTTTAGGCGTAGCCAGCGCTTTTTTCCTGCTAACTGCTACAGCCGTTCAGGCTGCTGACCATCACCAAAAAGGTGAAGTAGAAAGTACTATGGCTACTACTGCCAAAGCCTCTATTGAAAAAGCCGTAAGCGACAATGCATTACGTACAATATTAGACATGGAACGCGACCCGTTTCGTAATCCTGCCACGACGCTCAACTTCTTTGGCGTGAAGCCAGACATGACGATTGCAGAACTAGGCCCATCGAGCGGCTGGTATACCCGTATATTAGCGCCTCTTACTGCGCAAAACGGTAAATACATAGCCTTGAATAACAGTCCAACTGCAGGCTCAGACCGATATGAGCGCAATATGCAGTGGCGAGAAACCTTTATTAATCGCGATAGCGGCATGTTTGGCCATAACGCCGTCGCCCGCTATATAAGCCAGAAAGTACCCTTTGCGGCGCCAAATAGCGTTGATGCGGTGCTTATTTTTCGCGGAATGCATGGACAGATTGCGTATGGCGATGTTACCGGTTTGTTGGCAGAAGTGCTTGAAACCCTAAAAGTAGGCGGTGTTTTAGGCATCGTTCAGCACCGAGAGCGTGAAAACGTTGACACTGATCCTGCAACAACCATGCGCGGATATGTGAAACAAAGCTATATCGTTGATTTGGTAGAAAAAGCCGGATTTGAGCTAGCCGCAACCAGCGAAATTAATGCAAACGCAAAAGACCCTGCCGATTGGGAAAAAGGCGTTTGGACACTGCAAGCTGGCAAACCAATGGCTGAGAAAGATGAGAAATTCCGTGAAATTGGCGAATCTGACCGAATGACACTCAAATTTGTGAAACCAGCTATATAAAACCAGCGGTTTAATAGCCCGTTGACGCTTGTGCTAGCTTCTAGTTGTTTCGGAGCTGCCTATTAATGCCCATAGAATAAAAATTATAAGAGGTATAAACAAGTGCTCAAAATAACTAAGGCTATTTTATTTGCTTCATCATTGAGTTTTACAACTGTCTGCTTAGCATCAGGTTTATCTGATGCTATTCAAAAAGACTACAGCAATCATCTTGCTCAGCTTTGGGATCATTTCCATCAAAATCCAGAGCTTTCATTAATGGAAACTAAGACCGCGAGAAGACTGGCTGAAGAATTAAGCGCTGTTGGCTTTGAGGTTACCGAAAATGTCGGCGGCACCGGTATTGTTGCTATGATGAAAAACGGTGAAGGGCCGACTGTAATGATGCGAGCAGATATGGACGGGCTGCCGGTTAAATAACAATCAGGCTTGCCCAATGCCTCGCAAGTAACTATGCAAGACTGG
>JBLHMY010000050.1:0-13883 GCA_047621065.1 Glaciecola sp.
CCAGCAAGATGAATATTATGCTGCTATAGATTTAGGCTCTAACAGTTTCCACATGGTGATTGTTAGAGTACTCGCAGGCAGTATTCAAACTGTTGGCAAAAACAAACATAAAGTACGCCTCGCCGCAGGCCTAGATGAGCATAACTTTTTGCATGAAGAAGCCATTGAACGTGGATTGTTATGCCTAACAAATTTTGCTGAAAAACTGCAGGACATCCCACCTGATAATATTAAAATTGTTGCTACTGCTACCTTACGTTTAGCCACTAACGCCAGTGATTTTTTAAAACGCGCTGAACATATTCTCAAGCATAAAGTGCAGGTAATAAGCGGTGAAGAGGAAGCTCGTCAAATATTTTTGGGAGTTGCCTATACTTCTGGTAACCAAGGTAACAGCTTAGTTATTGACATAGGTGGCGCAAGTACCGAAGTAATTATAGGACGCGACATTGAGCCTGTGCATTTAATTAGCTTAGATATGGGTTGCGTAACTTATATGGAACGCTTTTTCCAAAATGGCAAATTAACCAGCGCTAACTTCGAAAATGCCTACCAAGCTGCACTCACTATTTTGAAAAATCATAAAGACACATTTTTATGCTTTGACTGGCAGCAATGCTTAGGTGCATCAGGTACTCCACAAGCGGTAACGCAAATTTTAGTGAAACAAGGTATTAACGACGCTATAAAACTACAATACTTATACGACCTTCGAGAAATATGCATTAGTCAAAAACATGTAAATAAGTTAGATATTGATGGCTTGCCGCTGGCAAGGCAAGCTATTTTCCCAAGTGGTTTGGCAATTTTAATTGCTATGTTTGAAAGCTTTGACATTGACAATATGCAAATTGCAGGTGGTGCTTTGCGCGAAGGGATTATTTATGGAATGCTCAATAGCTATCAAAGAACAGACCGCCGCACACAAGGCTTAAACCAGCTCATTTCGCGCTTTCACATAGACCCAGCGCACAGCCAACGGGCTCGCGATACAGCAATTACCTTATGTCATCAAATGTGTGAACAAACCCAGTTTTGCGATTATGATAGCCATGGTGTTGTAGGGGCTGCAGCAGCCTTACACGAGCTAGGACTGCACATAGGGTATAAGTCCTACCATGAGCATGGCGCTTATATATTAAACCACGTTGAAATTACGGGTTTCACAACATTGCAGCGTATGATGATAAGAGATTTAGTTAGCATGCATCGTCAACCAATAGACATGCAGGCTATTGCTAAATATAGTGAAGATTTACGTAGTATGTTAGCGTGTAGTTTACGTATATTGCGTATTGCCATTATATTAGTGGGTAGACGAAAAAGCTCGGCAATACCCTCGGTAGAACTGCGCATAAATGGCGAAAACTGGTCGCTTTTACTACCTGAAGATATTAAGACTAAACATCCATTAATCCACACAGAACTAATCCACGAATGCTGGATGCAACATAAAGCGAGTTGGCACTTAACATTGTCTTCGCAACAAAACACCGTAGCAGAAAAAATTGAGTGGAATGATTAAGTAACAAGCATACTTATTATTAACATAATGAACGATTTATGTGCTGATAGCCGTTATCGCAGTCGTTTAAACGATGCGTGCCATGCCATTAACGCAATAATCGCGCTGCCTGCGCTTAAAGACCAATGCTGTTCAAACACATGTAGCACCGCTGTTGCAAGAGAAAAAGTAATCGCGACTTTGCCATACAGGCGCGCTTTTTGAATATTAACCTGCATACTTAAGTTTGCCAAATGATGCTGTTGCGCTTGCGCTGGAATTTGTTTAACCTGCCTTAAGGCCTCATATAGTAAATCGGGCATTTCCGGAAGTTTTTCCGACCAAAAAGGCAAGTTTTCTTTTAATTGATTAAACAAAGCTTTTGGTCCAATCTGATCTTTCATCCACTTTTCTAAAAAAGGTTTAGCGGTTTTCCATAAGTCTAGCTGTGGATATAAATTGCGCCCTAATCCTTCTACATATAAGAGTGTTTTTTGCAGCAATACTAGTTGCGGCTGGACTTCCATATTAAAACGCCTAGCGGTGGTAAATAGCTGCAATAACACTGCACCAAATGAAATGTCGGCTAATGGCTTTTGAAAAATAGGCTCGCACACTGTTCGAATAGCCATTTCAAAATCATCAATGTTGGTATCGGCAGGCACCCATCCGGAATCTACATGCAGTTCTGCAACCTTGCGGTAGTTTCGGTTAAAAAATGCGATAAAATTTTCAGCTAAATAACGCTTATCTTGTTTATTTAAGGTCCCAACTATGCCGTAATCTATGCTTATATATTTAGGATTTTCTGGGTGCTCAAACGACACAAAAATATTACCTGGATGCATGTCAGCATGAAAAAAACTATCGCGGAATACTTGTGTAAAAAAAACCTCCACGCCGCGCTCAGCAAGTAGCTTCAAATTCGTATTTTGGGCACGCAGGGTGTCTATATCTGAAACAGATATACCGTAAATACGCTCCATTACTATTACATTGATGCGGCAATGATCGCTATAAATATGCGGTACATACAAGCTCTCTGAATTATCGAAGTTACGTTTAATTTGTATGCCGTTGGCGGCTTCGCGCAGTAGGTCAAGCTCGTCTAAAATAGTACGTTTGTATTCTTTAACAACCTCTACCGGACGTAATCGCTTGCCATCGGGTAGCCAGTCCTGGATAAGTGTTGCGATAGATATAAGTAAATCAGAATCGGCTTCAATGGTTTGCTTGATGTCCGGACGCAAAATCTTTACCACAACATCTTTATTGTCTAACTTCAGTCTTGCCGCATGCACCTGAGCAACAGATGCAGAAGCCAAAGGCTCATGGACAAATTCGCTGAATAGTTCGTTTAAGTTTTTCAGTCCTAAAGCCTGCCTTACTATTTCCTTCGCAACGCTGGAATCAAATGGAGGCACTTTGTCTTGTAAAAGTGTAAGTTCATTCACCATGTCGCTAGGCAATAAGTCACGGCGTGTAGACAATAGTTGGCCAAACTTAACAAATACCGGCCCCAATTGCTGCAGAGCAAGTCTAAGCCGTTTACCGTCTGTTTCGTGTTTGTGTTTATTTGGCCACCAGAACAAGCAATTTCTAGCAGCTTTAAAATACCACGGGCGAAAACGCTTGGGGATAAGGTCGTCTAAACCATGTGTGAGTAAAACACCCCCAATTTGGAGAAAGCGGCGATACTTCATGAAGACTTGCCTTGTGTCGGGTTTGCGTTTGATTTTAATTTTAATTCTAGTTGTGCCAACTTTGCCTCTAACCTGTCCACATCTGCGCGAAGGATGTTAACTTCGTCGCTAAAATTTATCAGCATAATTGGTCTTACACCTATTGGTTTTTGATCAAGTGCAGCGTCGGCTAGGGTTTTAGACAACAATGCAAACTGCGACGTCATCGAAGCGGCTACCTTTTTACCAGAGGTATTAAATTGATATGCAGCGGCATCCCCAACATATTTCGAAAGCACTTCTTCAAAATCGATATCAAGCTTGTCAAATAATCGGCTGACCGACTGCAAAATACCTAAATCACCAGCAAAATCAAGCTTCCCCGCTTTTATTAGCTTGGTCATTTGATTATTTTGCTTGAGCTTGTCTATTGCAAAAACAGAAATACTTACCCAGCATTCATTATGTTGCAGGGCACTGGGGCCGTTATCATCAGGAATGCTATTGTAAAACTGGTCAATATCGGCACTCACATGTATGTCTTGTGGGGTAAAACTAAAAAGTAAGGCCGTTTCTACTTCCTGTATGTAAATAATACATACCTTGTTGGCCAAAGGCACTAATAACTGGGTGCTATTTGATGACCACTCTAACGCTTTATTGGCAGCGGCCTCTATAGCCGCGGTTAAGACTTGCGGCGCTAACATTAGAATTTATATCCTCTGTGCAACGCAACAATTCCACCGGTCATGTTGTGATAACTAGTTTGTTCAAAACCTACTTCTTTCATCATCTGTTCTAGGGTTTGTTGGTCGGGATGCATACGAATAGACTCGGCGAGGTAACGGTAACTTTCAGCATCGTTGGCCACTAACTTACCTATTTGCGGTAATAAATAGAAAGAATATGCGTCATATACTTTACTGAGAGCTTCGCTGCTTGGCTTAGAAAACTCAAGCACTAATAAACGACCTCCAGGCTTTAACACTCTAAACATAGAGGCTAAGGCTTTGGACTTATCGGTCACGTTTCGTAAACCAAAGGCTATCGTAATAACGTCAAAATGGTTGTTAGGAAAGGGCAATGCTTCAGCGTTTGCTTGTACATAATGCACATTACCCACAATGCCTTTATTGAGGAGTTTCTCTTTACCTACATTCAGCATTGAATGGTTTATATCAGCCAGTGTAACTTCACCAGTAGGGCCAACCATTTTACTAAACTTAGCGGCTAAGTCGCCGGTACCACCGGCTAAATCGAGTACTTTATGGCCTGTACGTACGCCGCTGCAATCTAGTGTATAGCGCTTCCATATCCTATGTATACCAAGCGACATCAAGTCATTCATTACATCGTATTTTGCAGCAACGGAATGAAAAACATCGGCAACCATATCGGCTTTTTTAGCTTTATCAACTTGCGTAAATCCAAAGTCGGTGGTGGCGGTCTGGGTATCAGGCTTTTCGTTTTGATGAATGCTAGACATATAGGCTCTAAATCACTGTTAATATAGGATGAGAGTGTAGCCTAAAGCAATAGTAACTGGTAGTTGTTTGCTACTTTGGCTGATGGTTTTAATGCGTGGTTGTAGCGATTTCTTAACTAACTTGTTTTTAATCACTTGGAATATGATTGTCGCCCACGCTCATTGACACAATTTGACTAATTTCTTGCAGTGAACGGCCGCTTTGCTGCTGCCAGTCGTTAAACTGCTGTTGAATGGCTAATAGACTGCGCTTTGATCGAGATGAGCCGGTTATAATATCGCGAGCTACAAAATAACCTTCAATGTCGCGACTAATTAAAAAGGTGTCTTTGCCTAAAAACCGCAGCGAATAAGGGCCTGTATTACCACCTAAGCGTGCACCATTTTTCTTTAGAAAATCCCAAAGGCCTATAATGTCAGCACTATCCCATTCACTCACAAAGTGCGCAAAGGAGCCATGGCTTTCTTGCACACTTTTAATCATTAGGGCATTCTCTCGAATGGTGCGCACCTTATTTAAATTACGAATGATGTCGGGATTAGTTGCCTTTTTTTCTAACATTTCGTCGGGTATTAACAATATTTTTTCAATATTGAAGTCAAAAAACTCACGCTCAAAGTTAGGCCATTTTTGCCTAACTACCCGCCAAACAAAGCCCGACTGGAAAACCTTTTTGGTAAATTCAGATAAAAATCTGTCGTCACCAATTGTGGCAACTTCTGCATTTAATAAAGGTACGCCGACAAGCGACATAAGTTTATATTCACCACCTTTGCGCTTTGCTGCTCGGGCATATATTTGGGCAAATTTTTCTACAGACATCGGTATATTCTCTAATTGTATTGCTTATTATGTTGCGGGCCTAGAACGCCTTGGCTAAATCTAACCAATACCCGAATGTCTAATCAAGGCGTCGTTGTTAGGCTCTCTTCCTCTAAAAGCTTTAAAAAGTTCCATTGGTTCTTGCGAACCACCCTTTTCAAGCACATTATTAAGAAAGTCTTGACCTGTCTGTTGATTAAAAATGCCCTCTTCTTCAAATCGAGAAAATGCATCTGCCGATAACACTTCAGCCCATTTGTAACTGTAATATCCCGCCGCGTATCCGCCTGCAAATATATGCCCAAAACTATTTTGGAAGCGGTTAAAAGTTGGCGGTGTTATAACCGCGACTTTCTCTCTTACTTCTTCAATTAATGCCTGTACAGACTGGTTTGTGCTAAGGCTCTGATGAAGCTGAATATCAAACAAACTAAACTCAAGTTGCCTAACCATCTGCATAGCAGATTGGAAATTACGCGCAGCCAGCATTTTATCAAGTAGGTCTTGTGGCAGAGGCTTGTTGGTCTCAAAGTGGCCAGAAATAAATGACAATGCTTCAGGTTGCCAGCACCAATTTTCTAAAAACTGACTGGGAAGTTCAACAGCATCCCATGCTACACCGCTTATACCCGATACACCGCCTACATCAACCTGCGTAAGCATGTGATGAATGCCATGCCCAAATTCGTGAAACAAGGTGATCACTTCGTCGTGAGTAAAAAGCGCAGGTTTGTCCCCAACAGGACCCGAAAAGTTACATGTTAAATAGGCCACCGGGGTTTGCAATTCACCATTTAATTTATGTCGGCGTCCTCTGCATACATCCATCCATGCACCACCACGTTTTTTGGCGCGAGCGAACAAATCTAAATAAAAGGATCCGCGCAATCGACCTATGCTGTCATGTATTTCAAAAAACCTTACGTCTTTGTGCCACGTGTCTACATTTGTTATCTCAGTTACTTCAATATTAAACAACCGTGACACCACCTGAAATAAGCCATTGAGTACTTTTTGCTCTGGGAAATATAAACGAAGCTCTTCATCAGACACTGAGTATTTTGCTTGTTTTAGTTTTTCTGCATAATAACTAAAATCCCAAGCTTCAAGGCTAGACACACCAAACTCGGCTGACGCAAAATCTTCAATCTCTTGCTTTTCTTGTATAGCTTGGGGTTTCGATTTAACCGCCAAGTCTTCTAAAAAACCAACCACTTGCTCAGTATTTTCTGCCATTTTCGTGGCCAGCGAGTAATCGGCGTAACTGTCAAACTTCAGTAAAATAGCAATGCTGTGCCTTAGTGATAAGGTTTCATCAATAATACCCGCATTATCAAACTGCCCGGCTTCGCCGTTAGCACTATTACCGTCTTGGTCAGATGCTCGGGTCACAAAGGCGCGATACATTTGTGCACGTAATTCACGATTATCGCTATACATCATAATTGGTAAGTAACTTGGAATATCTAAGGTAAACAAATAACCCTGTAAGTCTTTTTGATGAGCTGCTTGCATGGCTGCGTCTAATGCACTTTGCGGCAATCCTGCTAGCTCGGCTTCATTGCTAACATGCTTACTGAAAGCTAACGTTGAATCCATTACATTATTAGAAAATTGCGAGGCCAGATCAGACAAGCGCGCGCTAATTTTAGCGTATTCTTTTTTCTTATCCTCAGGTAATGCAACACCCGACAGTTCGAAGTCTCGCACCGCATTGGTAACAACTTTTTGTTGCGCTACTGACAGAATTTCAAACGCTTGGGATTGTGCAAGCGCTTTGTACAAATCACACAAACCTTGATGCTGACCCACAAAGGTGGAGTATTCAGATAATAACGGCAGACAGGCGTCGTGAGCTTCGCGCAGTTCATCGCTGCTCACTACTGAATTCATATGACTAATAGGTGAAAACAGATTACTTAGTGCATCGTCAGCTTCTTCTAATTTTGTGACTACATTGACAAAGGAAACCTCACCAGAGTTCACAGATTCATCTATAACGGTTTTGCAGTGAGCAATTGCTTGCTGCATTTGCCCAAAGACCTTACTTGGATCAATAGTAGAAAACACTGGATTATTAGATAAATCACTCAACGCTTGGTCGCTAGATATTTGCTTAATACTCATAAAAGACACGCTCTTTTGAAAGTTGCTTATTAGCTTAAAGAGTGGGGCTACTTGCCCATAATACAACACTGAGTTAAGCGTTAATTTTCGCAACCATTACAGATGATAATTACCAAAGGTATGGCTATAATGATTACTAATACGAAAAATAATACCGAAAAGTGCAATGAAAGCTTGAATTGCATGGTCTTGTCATCATAGTCTTATTTGCACGGTAACTTTATCGTTTTCTTTTTTGTGTAAAAAACGTGCATTAATTCAGCTGATAGGCATTCTTCAGATTCACTACTTAATTGGAATTTTATGACAGATTCAAACACCCATTTTGACTACATTTGTATTGGCGGCGGCAGTGGCGGTATAGCCTCGGCTAATCGAGCGTCACGCTATGGCAAAAAAGCCGCAATAATTGAAGCAAAACACATTGGTGGCACATGTGTAAATGTAGGGTGCATACCTAAAAAAGCAATGTGGTACGGCGCACAAGTGGCAGAAGCAATTAATAAATACTCTGCAGACTACGGCTTTGATGTAACCGTAAATAGATTTAGCTGGGAAAAGCTTGTCGAAAGTCGTGAAGCCTACATATCGCGTATTCATCAATCTTACGACCGCGTTTTAGGTAATAACGGCGTGGCGCTCATTAAGGGATTTGCGAAATTTATCAACAACAATACAATTGATGTTGATGGCGTTATATATACTGCCGACCACATCACTATAGCGGTGGGCGGCCGTCCAATTAAACCACCGGTTCCAGGCGCTGAAATTGGCATAGATTCAGACGGCTTTTTTGCATTAGCGCATCAACCTAAGAGAGTAGTGGTAGTAGGCGCAGGATATATTGCGGTAGAGCTTGCTGGTGTTTTACATTCGTTAGGTACGGAAACCCACTTAGTAGTACGTAAAGAAAAACCCCTGCGCAGTTTTGATGACATGTTATCAAACACCCTTACCGAAATGATGCAAGAAGACGGTATTGAGTTGCATGCGCACTGCCAAGTAGCAAAAGTGGAAGAGCATGACGATAAGTCAATAACAGTCCATTTAACTAACGATACAATGATAGAGGCAGACGTATTAATTTGGGCGATAGGTCGCGAACCGGCTAACGATAAAATCAATATCGAAAACACCGATGTAGAGCTTGATAAACGGGGCTATGTTAAGGTCGATAAATTCCAAAGTACCACGGCCAAAAATATTTATGCAGTAGGCGACAATATTGGTAAAGTTGATTTAACCCCAGTCGCCGTGAAGGCAGGCCGGTTGTTATCAGAAAGATTGTTTAATAATCAACACAACGCCCACATGGACTATGACTTAATACCGACGGTTGTGTTTAGTCATCCTACTATTGGCACTATAGGATTAACTGAAAAAGAAGCGCGCGATAAATATGGCGATGACCTAACCATCTATAACTCTAGCTTCGCGGCGATGTATACAGCACTCACGTCGCATCGCCAATCAACTAAGATGAAGTTAATTTGCGCAGGACCCGAGCAAACAGTCGTCGGATTACACGGCATCGGCTATGCAATGGATGAAATTCTGCAAGGATTTGGCGTGGCGATGAAAATGGGAGCAACCAAAGCCGATTTTGATGCTTGCGTAGCAATACACCCAACTTCGGCTGAAGAATTTGTGACTTTGAGTTAAGTGTTTATTTCCATAAATAAATCCTGAGTTGAGCATCCACATGCTAAACTCAGGATATTTGAGAGTGTTCGGACTAATTATATATAACCATTATTCTAGGACGCTCGTGGCCCTAACCCGGTCTATGAATGCAAAGCGTTTTTCATTCAATTCCGAATCCCTTGCTTTAGACCAGTTACCATTAAAAGCAACAACGAGCTCGCGCTTCGGGTCAATAAAAATAGTTTGCCCAAAAATGCCTCGAGCGGTAAAACTGCCATCATCAAAGGTCCACCATTGATATCCATACCCCGCCCCTAATTTGTCAATATCGGTTCGTTTTGTGGTGGCTAATGCTAGCCAACCGTCGGGTAGTATCGACACACCATTTATTGCACCATCTTGGAGTATAAATAAGCCATAGCGTGCAAAATCGCGCAGGCTCGCTTGCATACAACAACCCGATATTTCATTGCCATCAGCGCCTAAAAGCCAACTTGCTTTGTTTGCCATGCCAAAAGGCTGCCAAATTTTTTCACTAAGATATTCAGAAATATTACGACCCGTGGCTCGCGCAACCAAAATACCAATGAGATTGGTTTCACCTGTAGAGTAATTCCATTTCTCACCAGCTGGATGAGCCCTAGACAAAGTTCGCATATAGCTAACAATAGTTGGCTGATCACCATCGGATTTATGAAAGTTGAATTTAGCCACATCAGAATTTGGATCGGTATAGCTTTCATTCCACCTTACTCCCGAAGTCATCGTTAGCAGTTGCTCAATAGTCACATTGTCATAAACTGAACCCTTTAACCCAAGAATATATTTAGATACGCTATCATCGAGGCTTTCAATATCTCCGTTTTTTACGGCAATACCAACAAGGCTTGAGGTAAAAGACTTAGCCACAGAAAAGCTTGTCCATCGTTTATCGGGTGAATGGCCAATGCCATAGCGTTCATAGCGAATTTTTCCCTTATGTAGTATTAAAGCACCTGACAAACGCTGTTCTTCAAAGAAGGCATCCATATCATCGCTAAGGTTTAATGGCTCACCAATGGGTAATTCTCTTACCTTCGAGCTCGGCTCAATACTGCGCGATTCAACCATTAGTGACAACTCATCCAACACCTTAAAACCAGCGTCTCGTTGGCTTTGACTCCAAAAAAGTATATTTGTGTCTTTAGGTGGATCTAACGCTAGCACGCGCCAGTCGGGACCAATTAACCACAAAATAATAGCGACTATTACGCTCAGGCATAAAAAAACGATGCTCGTCCATTTTAATATCACTTTAACGACCACGTATATTGCTCCTTAGAATAGGTAATGTTGGATCTGGATTGTTGTTAACAACTGTCTTAAAATATCCTAGCACAAAGGTAATCGATAACTATCACAATAACTAAACAAAATAGCATTAAAGTAATTAAGCAGCCAAACAGATAGAATAGCCATTCCATAGACGATAAAAGTTCTATATTTGAGAACCGAAATACGGTATACCTATATCATCTGAAAAGGGCTTAGAACAAACGAAGTTGTTGCATAAGAATTTTGCTATCCAAATTTCCATTCTCTTCATTTGAATCTGATTCATCCACTACTCACACTCAACGAAAAGGTAAATATTATGAATTTTAATAAGTACGGTCTCGCCCTGTTATCAGCAGCGGTTATTTTTGCAAGCGGTTGCGCCACAACGTCTACATCTACGGTAATAGAAACACCAAAGGTTAACAGCTACAACACTTCTTACAGTGGTGTAAAAAACAAAATTGCAGTAGGTGCTTTTGTAAATCGATCCAGTTTTCAAAATGGCATATTTTCTAACGGTACAGATCGTTTAGGCAGCCAGGCCAAAACAACCTTAATGGGCCATTTACAGCAAACCAATCGTTTTTCAGTATTAGATAGAGACAACATGGACATGCTGGCAAGAGAAGCAAAACTTACGGGAACAACTCAAAAACTATCGGGTGCCAAATATGTGGTTACTGGGGATGTAACCGAATTTGGTCGTAAAAATGTGGGTGACAAACAGCTCTTTGGTTTACTGGGTAAAGGTAAGTCTCAAATTGCCTACGCTAAAGTTACCTTAAACATTGTTGATGTAACTACTTCCGAACTTATTTTCTCTTCCTCGGGTGCGGGCGAGTATAGTATGTCTGACAGAGAGGTTGTAGGTTTTGGAAGCACGGCGGGTTACGACTCAACACTAAATGGTAAAGTTTTAGACTTAGCAGTTCGCGAAGCAGTCAATAACTTAGTTAATGGCATTGAAAGCGGTAGCTGGAATTTATAATCATAATAAAAAGGGATTAATGGATGAAAACTAAAACATTGAAAGCGTTTGCAGTTACGCTTTTTGTATCTGCCGTATTAACTGGGTGTAAAACCACTGAACCTTTGTATTATCATGGCGAATACCAACAAATGGTATATAGCCATTTTAAAGGGGATGAAACGTCAGCATCTGAACAAATAGGCATATTGCAAACCATAATTGAAACTGCCGCGGCAAATGGCAAGGCGATTGCTCCTGGTGTGCATGCCCACTTAGGCATGTTGTATTTTGAAACTGGAAGTCCAGGTCAAGGCACTACACATTTTGAGCAAGAAAAAGCATTATTCCCAGAATCTGCGGCCTATCTCGATTTTTTAATTAAAAGTAGTCTAGGAGAGTAACAATGAAAATCAATTATTTAGTCATTATTGCTATATTTGTATTATTGTCGAGCGGTTGCGTAAACATGCCGCCCGCCCACGACTACTCACAATTTAGAGACTCAGATCCACGTTCTATCTTAATTTTACCACCAACTAACCAATCTACTGAAGTAATTGCTCCCTATAGTGTTATGGCTCAGTTGTCGGCACCTATTGCGGAGTCAGGCTTTTATGTGTTCCCTGTTGCACTGGTTAATCAAACATTTCGGAACAATGGATTAACGGTTGCTAACGACGTACAGGCTGTGCCGGTTGCAAAATTGTATGAAATTTTTGGTGCCGACGCTGCGCTATATATTGACATCCAAGAATATGGCACAAGTTACAATATTATTTCAAGCGATACAGTAGTAACCGTATCCGCAAAATTAGTTGACCTGAAAAGTGGCGTTTTACTGTGGCAGGGTATGTCATCTGCATCTAGCGCTGAAAGTCGTGGTAATAGCGGTGGCGGTTTAGTGGGAATGCTAGTGGAAGCCGCTGTTTATCAAATCATTGAAACGGTTGGCGATACTGGATTTGATGTTTCGGCAATTGCTTCAACACGCCTTGTGTCTTCACAAATGCATAACGGTTTGTTGCATGGTCCTCGTTCTCCTAAGTACGGGCAGCCTGCGACCAGCGAGAAAAAATAACGAATATAACGAGTTCATGTAATTAACTAGAAATTAAAAAGGCCACTGAAAGATAAACTTTCAGTGGCCTTTTATTTTGTCATTTTAAAATGTCTATAATTTATCTCAATAGACGTCTTAGATCATTGCGTTTGAAGCAACAGATGCGACTAAAAATTCACCCTTAATCCTAACTCTACCGACCGTCCTTGCAAAGGGGCTAAGTCTTTTAAAAATGATGTGTGTACTCTGGCTTCTTCATCAAGCAGATTACGTCCTCTTAAAAATACTTCAGCGTCCATATCGAACATCTTGGTGAAGTAGGAAGCATTCACATCAACAAGAGTATAGGCATCGGTTTTACTTTCCTTATCGCCAATGTCTGTTTGTGAGAACATGTGCGTTACCTGTGCCATAAAAGAAAAATCGTCGGTTTTATAATCGGCGCTTAAAATAGTCTTAACTGGCGGTATTCGCGGTAAGTTACCTGTTTCGCTCTGCTTTACTTTGGCTCGAATATAATCGCCTTGGGCCATAAACGTTAAGTTGCTAGTGACGTTGTAGGTAAGCTGTATTTCAGCGCCATACAAGTCTGCGTCTGCCGCTAGAAATGCGAATACGGGTAGGCCTTCTTCTCCATGACCATCTTCGTGTTCGCCCTCATGTTCGCCCTCATGCTCGCCCTCATGATCATCGTGAGAATCACCTTCACCATGCTCGTCATCCGAGTGTTCAAATTCAGCCATAAACCCAGTATCGGCTGCATAATAGTAATCGTCGATTTGATTATAGAACAGGTTAAAGACCGCCCCAAAACTACCGCCAAACTTACGAAATGATAAATCGATGTTATTTGATTTTTCCATGTTAGGCGTAATATTTTGAAACTCAAAACCATCTTCGTGCAACTCGTATAATGCACCTATTTCATAAGTTTGTGTGCCAATATGAGGACCAAATGAAAAAAGCTCCGCGCTAGAAGGGGCGCGCTTGGCATGTACGAATGAAGCAGCAAGGTTGTATCCTTTGGCTACATCCCACACAACGCCTGCTGAAACCGATATAGGTGTAAAGCTTAAACTGACAGGCGCTATTTCGTCGGAATGGCCATGCTCTGCCATATGTCCATCATCGTGTCCATCATCGTGTCCATCATCGTGACCTTCGTCATGTTCTTGCGAATGTATTTCAAGCTCTGGCGAAAATACGCGTGGCACATCAATATTTACCTTTTCAATACGCCCACCAATTTGAACCAGAAAATCGCCAAAAT
>JBLHMY010000051.1:0-13641 GCA_047621065.1 Glaciecola sp.
GGCCAAGACGGTGGTTTTTTACGTCGCCTGCGCGAAGACGAAGGCACATGGTTTGGGCATATTTGGGAACATGTCGCCATTGAACTACAAAACCTAGCCGGAGCCGACGTAACTTTTGGCCGCACGCGCAGCTTAAAAGACAAGGGCACCTACTACGTTGTGTATCAATATCAGCAGCAAGATGTTGGCCTTGAAGCCGGTGCACTGGGGCTTAAATTATTAAAGCACTTGATGCCTGAAAATGTCCAAAAAGCGATTAAAGCCGACATAGAAGACGATTTTGATTTTACCCAAGAGCTCACCGATTTCATCAAGATGGCTCAGCGCAAAGAATTTGGCCCCAGTACCGCTTCATTAGTATCCGCTGCTGAGGAACGTGATATTCCATGGTTACGCTTAAATAATTACAGCTTAGTCCAATTCGGTCACGGTAAGTATCAGCAACGTATTCAAGCCACTATTACCAGTGAAACCAGACATATTGCCGTAGAAATTTCATGCGACAAAGAAGACACTCATAATTTATTAAATGATTTGGGTTTACCTGTGCCCAAGCAAATGACGGTTTACAGCGAACGCCAGGCAGTGCGAGCGGCCAGCAAAATTGGGTTTCCGGTGGTGGTTAAACCGCTAAATGCTAACCATGGTCGCGGAGTCAGTATTAACTTAACCACCGACGACGAAATTGTAATCGCCTTTAACGAAGCGCAAAAGCATGGCACCGGACGAGCGGTATTACTGGAAAGCTTCATAACAGGTTACGACCATAGAATGCTAGTTGTAAACAACGAACTGGTGGCAGTTGCAAAGCGTGTTCCTGGTCATGTAAAGGGCGATGGCGTAAGCACCATCGAACAGCTTATTGATATTGTTAACCAAGATCCAAGACGCGGCGTAGGCCATGAAAAAGTGCTAACGCGACTAGAGCTAGACAAGCAGGCTACTCGTTTGATGGAAGAAGCTGGTCATAGCAAAGATTCTGTGCTGCCCAATGGCGAAGCATTTTACTTACGCTCAACCGCGAACCTCTCCACCGGCGGAACAGCCATTGACGTAACCGACATTGTTCACCCTGATAACCGCGAAATGGCGATTCGCGCTATCCGCGCTATAGGCCTTGATATAGGTGGTGTAGATTTTTTAACCGACGATATTAGCAAGTCTTATAAAGAAATTGGCGGCGGTATTTGTGAATGTAATGCCGCGCCGGGTTTTAGAATGCATGTAGCGCCTAGTGAAGGAGAACCTCGCGACGTAGCGGGTAAAGTAATGGATATGCTTTTTCCTGTAGGCACAAATTCGCGTATTCCAGTAGCGGCTATTACCGGCACAAACGGTAAAACAACCACCTCACGTATGCTCGCTAGTATCATGAATAGTGCAGGCTTCACCACCGGTATGACTTCTACCGACGGTGTATATATAGACGGTCACCTAACGGTAAAAGGTGACATGACCGGCCCAACTTCAGCTCAAATAGTGCTGCGAGACCCTAGCGTCGACTTCGCTATTATGGAAACAGCCCGCGGCGGTATTGTTAAGCGCGGTTTAGGCTACAATACCTGTAATGTAGGTGCTTGCTTGAATATTTCGGCCGATCATTTAGGCCAGCGCGGAATAGACACACTAGAGCAACTAGCTCACATAAAACGTGTTGTAGTAGAAGTTGCCCAAGACTGTGTAGTCCTTAACGCCGACGATATTAACTGCCTTCAAATGGCTGAATTTTGTAATGCTAAGCAAATTTGTTACATCACTATGGATTCGGGCCACGGTCTAGTGCGCGCACATATTCGCCAAGGCGGCATGGCCATTGTACTTGAAAAAGGCATAAACGGTGACATGATCACCATTTATGATAAAGGCGCTCATATTCCGCTTTTATGGACCCATTTAGTTCCCGCCACTATTGAAGGCAAAGCTTTACACAATGTTCAAAATGCAATGTTTGCGACCGCTATTGCGTATAGCTTCAACACCTCACTGGAAAATATTCGTCAAGGTCTGCGTATATTTAATACTTCTTTCTATCAAGCTCCAGGTCGTCTGAATATATACGATGAATATCCCTTTAAAGTCATTTTAGACTACGCTCATAACCCTGCTGCAATTAAAACCATTACCGATTTGGCGGGGCGTCTTGAAGTTAAAGGTAAACGTCGTTTAGTTATAGCCATGCCAGGTGATCGCCGTGACGAAGACATTATTGAAGCCGCCAACAGTGTGGCAAGTACCTTCGATAGTTTCGTATGTAAAGCCGATGACGACCGCCGCGGCCGCGGTTTTGATGAAGTGCCACAGCTTCTCAAAAGTACGCTTATGCAAGCAGGCGTTGATGAAGCTAACATTCAGGTAATTCCAAGCGAAGCCGACGCTGTTGAAGCGGGCCTTGAAAGTTGCCTAGCTGGCGACTTAGTGATTATTTTAGGGGATAACATTACTCGCTGTTGGAAACAAATTGTGCACTTTAATGATGATGGCAACAAAACTATTTTAGAAAGCGAAATACCGTCACAAGACTTCCCCGATAGATTGTACGAGCATGTTGAACACAAGTTTGAACTCGAAGAAGGTACACGAATAGTACAAGACGAGCGAGGCGTTCACATAGTAGTAGATCGCGATGAAGAGTCTGACTAAGTAAGAGGATAGTGCCAGCCATGCAGTTGAGCTTAGATGAAGTTAGACGCCTTACCGGCCCCAATTTGTTGTCGGATTATCCGGGTACAATTGCCGATGTTTTTATACAAGGCATTAGCCAGCAAAAGGTCATTACCTGCTGGCAAAAGCACCTTGAATATTGCCTACAAACGCTTGGCTGGAATGAACAATACTTTCATCGTTTATACGAAGGCGGTGCCAGTATGTCACTCAGCGCGCCTATGGACTTGCTATATAGCGCATGCGAAATACTTGAACTTGCGTGGGACTGTTGCGTTGATGAACTTAGCGGCGAGCAAAGTACTCAATTGAATGTGCGCATCGCAATCCTGCAAAAAGCAATAAAAGAAGAAGTTAACCCTGCTTTAATTGAATTGATTAAAGCTGCTCAAAAACACAGCGTTCTATGCCTAACCGACGATGATGAAGTAAGCTTAGGTTCAGGCACCAGCTCGCAAACCTGGGCAATACACGAATTTCCCAAAGCGAGTGAAGTAGATTGGTCGCACTATAAACAAATACCGCTAGCATTAATTACCGGAACTAATGGTAAATCGACCAGCGTTAGATTAGCCGCTGAAATAGCTAATGCTGCGGGTATGAAGGCCGGCGTTACCTCAACTGACTTTATTAAAGTAGGCAACACAATTATTGACGAAGGCGATTACTCAGGTCCAGGTGGCGCGCGTATGCTACTGCGCGATACGCGCACCGAAATTGCTTTTTTAGAAGTCGCCCGAGGCGGACTATTACGCCGAGGATTACCGGTAGAACAAGCCGCCGCTTGTTTAGTCACTAATGTAGCGAGTGATCATTTAGGTCAATATGGCATAAACACCGTAGATGAAATTGCTCACGTAAAACTAATGGTGGCCAAAGCAATTAAAGCCCGCGATGATTTTATTGTACTTAACGCCGACGACAAAAGACTGGTGGAATTTGCGCCTCAATTTTTTGCGACAAGCTCACCCGCGCCTATTTGTTGGTTTAGTATGGATGCCAACAACCCAGTAATACTTAATCAAATTGAACAACATCGCCCTTGTGTTTACGCTGACAATAATCAAATTATTTATAGTCACGCCAATACCGAAGTAATTGCACAAATAGACCTTATTCCAATGACGGTCGCAGGCACCGCGAAGCACAACGTAGAAAATGCACTTGGCGTAGTAGGCTTATGTAAAATAATGGGCATAAATAGTACCGCCATTCACTCAGGCCTGATGCGCTTTGGACAAAACCCAAACGACAATCCTGGTCGTGGCAATATTTACCAAGTAAAAGGCGCTACGGTAATTGTCGATTTTGCACATAATGCACATAGTATGCAGGCTGTTATGGACATGGCCAAAAAAATGGCCGATGCTTTACCAAAGGAAGGTAAAATAAAGGTTATGTTTAGTCACGCAGGTGACCGTTCTAACGAAGAAATACGCAAAGTCGCCGATGCAATATATGGCCTCAAGCCTGACACTTATATTTTGTCGGAACTTGAAGATTACTTGCGCGGAAGACAAGCCGGAGAAATATCTGTTTTGGTTAAAGCACATTTATTAAACAAAGGTGTAGCTGAGGCAACCATCGCTGAAGTTTCTGATCCATTAGTCGGTGCGAAGTATGCTCTTGAAAGCGCCAAAAAAGGTGACTTACTACTATTGTTTGTGCTGGCTAAACGTGACCAGGTACATGCTTATTTGATGAGTCAGGCTTAGTATCCAAATTACCACGTAGTGTGCAAATAGCTAGGCCTGCTTTTCATTCGAGCGCTCATGCAACAAACCCATTAAAAGTGATGGCAAGAACGTTAAGCTTAAGAAGGTCGAGACAAAAATTCCGCAAAGCACAATAATACCCACACCACGGTAGAGTTCAGTGCCTTCTCCAGGTATTAAAACCAGAGGCGCTAAGCCAAAAATAGTAGTGGCGGTCGACATTAAAATAGGCGTTAACCTTTTACTTACCGCACTTCTTATAGCGTCTTTGACGGTTTTCCCTTGGTCAAGAAAACGTCTTGTTTGATCGACAATTAAAATAGGATTGTTTACTACAGTTCCTAATAAAATCAGAAAGCCTAGCATGGTTATCATATCAAAGGGTTGATAAGCGCCGCCAAGACCTATACTCGCTAAACCACTATTAACAATGTTTACCAAAACCAAACCCAGTAAACCACCCGCCATGCCAAGTGGCACCGTAGCCAAAATAAATAAAGGGTATCGCCAATGACTAAATATCGCGACCAACAATAAAAAACACAGCACAACAGCCACTACAAAATTATTTGTCAAAGACGCTTTGGTGGCCTCAAGCTGATCGGCAGCGCCACTAATGCTAACGTTTATACCCTGCGCAATACTGCCGCGTTGCCAAAGCGCAGGTAGCAAATCGTTTCTAACTATTGCTTCAGCGGTTTCTAGTGCAACAGTGCGGGGAGGAATAATGTACACCGTGACGGTTCTGTTGCCGTCTACTCTGCGCAAAGTGTCACTATTTTTACTCTCTACCAAATCAGCCATGGCATTTAACGGTAAAATGTTACCTTGCGGGGTCACCAATGGTGATGATGCTAAGCTATCGATGGTTTGCTCATTGCCCGCATCGCTAAACATAAATATGTCCACTTTATCGTCGTTTAATAAGAACTCATCTACGTATGCACCATCACTCATAGCAGCTACCGAATAGCTAAAATCGCGGTTACTAATGCCAAGCTCAGCGAGTCGTTGCCAACGAGGACGAATTTCAATTAAAGGTTGATCTAGCGATAATGAGCTGGGGTCAGAGTTTAGCTGTGGATTATTGAAGCGGACTTCAGCCTCGGCATATACTGCCTTTGCAGCTTGATATAGGTCTTGTATATTGTTTCCAGCTAAATCAACCGCTACTGCACGAGTACCACCATCGTTGCTTGAAATAATAGATCCTCTAGATGAAAATGCCCGCATATTTTCATAGCTTTTGAACTTAAGTGTAATGGCTTGCATCATTTCATCAATATATTGAGGTTCAACAGGCGCGCTTAAAAACCAAATGCGACCTATTGATACCGACATACTATAGTAAGCCAGTGGCGGCATATTAGTTTGCCCGCTTTTAAAGTCTGCAGACGATGCCTGTAAATAATCACTAAAATAAACGCGTAGCTCATCCCCAATTTTTTCCATCTCAGAAAGGTTATAGCTGGGCGGCGCAATCATCAAAGAAAATGCTTTAGGCTCTTCCCCTTCTGGTAAGTACTCAGCGGCAGGCATCACTATGTACGCTGCACCAATAATAATAAGAATAAAACTCAGTGCTAACATTCTCGCACGTTTCTTATTGGCACAAAATATATCAACCAAGTGCATCCATCTTTTTGAGGGTTGGATAGATTTACTTGGTGCTTCAGTCTCTTTACCAATATTTGCCATTGCCACAGGAACCACAAAAATAGCCACTACCATCGACGCGATAATAGCGCCGGTAATCGCAATTGCGATATCAGAATAGAGCTGCCCGGCTTCTTGTTCTATAAACAATATTGGGGCAAATACAAGCACTGTAGTAGCTGTAGAGGCAAGTACTGCTGGCCATACCTCGGTAACCCCTTCAACTGCAGATTTGTAGCGACAAAGACCTCTTTTTCGAGCTTGCATAATCGACTCTAGCACCACAATGGTGTTGTCAACCGTCATCCCAATCGCAAAGGCAACACCCGCCAAAGAAATAACATTAATGGTGCGGCCAAAGGCCATCAGGGCTAAAAAACCAGCAATTGTGCATATAGGTATACCCATTACACCTATAAGAGTAGAGCGAGTAGAGCGCAAAAAATAGAACATGACTAAGGTGGCCAAAAGCGCACCTAAAAGAAGGTTAATCCACACATTTTTAAGTGAGCTTGAAACATATTGAACATCGTCACTAATCAGCTTGAGGTTCAAGCCGTTTTGCATCAATAAGGTTTTGTTTAATTCTACAACTAACGGGACTAACTCGGCTTTTATCGATATAACGTTTGAGCCGCTTTCACGCCTTACCGACATTGTTAAATTACGCTCACCGTCTGAATATGACATACCGCGAGACTCAAAATGATCAAGCTTTACGTTTGCAATATCTTTGAGGTAAAGATTGGCATTGCCGGTACGGCTCACTATTAAATTCTCTAGCTGTGATAGTTGCTCAAAGCGTCCTACTACCCTTAATAAATAACGATTTTCACCACTTTCTAAGTCACCCGCCGACGCATCTGAATTACGCGCGCGGATAGCATCTCTTACTGCGATTAAGCTAATACCTCTTTGGGCTAGCTTTGCAGCATCTACTTTTATTTGAATTTGTCTTGAAGAACCCCCGCGCACATCTACCTGTGAAACGCCCTGTACGCTTTCCATTCTAGGACGAATGAAGTCATCGGCAAAATCGCGCAGCATGTCAACGTCAATATCCATCGGGTTGCCATTAAGCGGGGCAAGCCGAAAGAACATAAACGCATTGCTAGAAAAAGAGCTGGAGAACAATCGAGGTTGGTCAACGTTTTCGGGATAAGCCGGCACCTGGCTTAAGGCATTGCTAACCCGAATAAGGGCTTCGTTTATATCAACACCAAATGGAAATTCGAGGGCCACGGTAGCCGAACCCATTTCGGCAGACGAAATCATGCGCTTTAAGTTAGGTAAGCTACGTAAATAACGCTCTTGTTCAATTAGTATTTCTTTTTCAATATCTTGTGGCGTTGCGCCAGACCAGCCAGTTTGCACGGTAATGGTCCGTACTTCTAAATCGGGTATCATTTGTACCGGTATATTAAGCGCCGATACAATACCCAAAATACACATTATCAACACAATAACAGTTACTAATATGCCGCGTTTAACCGCTTCGGCTATCATTATTGAGCGCTCGTTACTATATTGGCATTTATAGGTGTACCGTTTTGAAGGAGCTCTATGCCCGTTAATATATAAGCAACATCTGCAGGCTGGTTGGCAATCGATACCATATTATTAGGTAAACCTGTGTAAGGGGTTATAACACGTTTGGCTTTACCATTAACGACAATAAAAACGCTGCTGCCGCCATCGGGATGTTGCTTAACAGCCGAACGCGGTAGGGTGATAAAACTGCTGCTAGTGTTGGGAACTAAAATTTGTGCTCTTGCTGACATACCTGCTACCAAGTCAATATTCGCAGGTAAATCTATTTGCGCTATAAACGTACGAGTTATGGCGTTAGATACAGAAACAAGCCGGCTAATAGTTGCACCTGTATACCGCGTGCTTGATGAATCAAGAAATACGCGCACCGCTACACTGGTTTGTACAGCTAAGCGAGTATAATATTCTTGGGGCACCGCTACGCTCAAGCGCAAATTGTCTTGTGCAACTAGTGTAAATGCGGGTGTTTGTTGCGTTATCCACTCGCCAAGGTCTACATTGCGCAGGGCAATTACACCGTCAAATGGCGCTCGTAAAGTGTGTCGGTTTAGCAATTCCTGCTGCAAACTAAGAGCCGCTTCAGCTCTTTTTAATTGCGCTTGGGAGTTAGCAACTAGAGCTTGGCGCTCTAATATTAAGGTTTGCGGAACTACTTCCTGCTGCGACAGCTTTTTTGCTTCGGTAAACAGTCGCTGGGCTTCTACTTCATTAACGCGCAGCGCATTTACATTGGCCATTGCGCCCTGTATTTCTAGTTCTGCAAGCTTACTGTTTAAGGTCAGTAAAACTTGATCTTTTTTAACCACATCGCCTATTTCTGTGAAGATTTCAGCCACTCTACCTTGGGCCAATGGCGCAAGCTGTGCGTGCTGTTTGGCCTCTACTGTACCGGCAAGCATTATGGTTTGGTTAGTTTGTGCTTGCGCTGGAAATATGGCGTCTACATTAACCACTGTGTTTAAGGCTTGCGCATGTGCGGTTTGAATATGAAAAGTGAAAAAAAGTGCATAAAAGCCAACGTACGCTAGTTTAACTTTAGTGAGACCCTGCTGTTGTGTAAACATGTTTTCTCTTAAAATATATTATGCTGAGCTGCCACGGTTAAAAAATAAAGATGTTATATTGCATATAATAAAAATTCAAATACTGATTACTTAAATATTGCTAACGGGCACTTTAGCAGCGCGTCATTATTTATATGGCTATCATTAAAGCAAATTTGCTTAACTTAATCTGCAAACACATTATAAATATAAGGGTCAGCAATCAAAGTGTCTAAGGAATTAGAGCACTTCAAATCGCTGACTTTTTTTGTAAATAGTTAAAACTATTTCGTTTCGTCTTCTTTGGGTTCAAGTTTGTCGGCAAGGCCCAAATCTGTTGATGGCATTGGGTCGTTGCGTGTTGCACCTTCAGCTAAATAAGTATCCATCCAGCGCATAAAGCGAAGTGAATAGTCATATTGCGCCGCTGCTTTGCGGTTTCCATGACCCTCACCTGGATAGAAAACTAATCGCACCGGAGTTTGAGTGCGCACTTTCATCGCTCTATACAGCTCCATAGACTGACTAGGATGTACGCGCGTATCTTTTTCACCGTGCATGATTAACGTAGGCGTGGTGCTTTTACCCGCGTGAAAAATAGGCGAACGCTCAAGCAGGTTCATCCAGTTGTCCTCCCAAGGCCATTTCAACGAGTGCACCAAATGCATTTCGTTTGGAATGTCGCTGGTGCCAAACTTTGAAATTTGATTGGAAATTCCGACAAATGCTACCGCGGCCGCAAAATGCTCAGTTTGTGCAGTTGCGCCCCACATTGATGCATAGCCACCATAAGAACCGCCTGTAATACCCACGCGGTCTTTATTCACCAAGCCTTTGGTAACGAGTGCATCAACGCCATCTACCAAGTCATCAAACTCTTTACCCGCATAGTCGTCTTGATGTTCTTTTGCAAAAGCAACACCACGTCCAGTTGAGCCACGATAATTTGGATAAAACACCACATACCCATCGGCTGCAGCAAACTGGCCGCCATCAGAATAGCGCGTAATCCAGCCATCACTGTAATGCGCTTCAGGACCGCCGTGTACGGTTAAAATAAGTGGCCAACCGCCAGCCGGCGCGTCGCCATTTGGCGTAATTAATAAACCTTCAATAACCCTTCCATCGCGTGCGGAGTAGCTGAAGGTTGTTTGCGGGGCGAGTTCTAAGTCATCAATCCACGCATTATGACTAGATAACTTGTCAACTTTATTGCGTTTAATACTAAAAACTTCTCTGGGATGAGAAGCACTGTCGGCAATAAAGCGTATTTCATTGTCGCCAATATCAACGCTTCTTACTACAATATTGTCGGGTGTACGCATGGTTCGCTTTTCATCGCCATTGGTTTCATATACTACCAATGCGCTTTCCACTCCACGATGAGCAACGGCTAGAATGTCTTTGCCCAGCCAATCAATATCCATTATGTGCTGGGGCGCATCTTTGGTTAATTGGGTAAAGCTGTCGGTATTTGATTGCGCCAACATGAGCACACCAGTAGAGGTGTCGTGCAGATCGGTACCGGCTAAAAAGGCTAACTGCTCGCCATTGTCAGAAAGCTCAAACGCCCCTAATTTACCAGGTATATCAATGCGTGATTTTACTTCACCTGTAGCGATATCTAAGAAAAACAAATCTGTGAACATTAGCGAATCATCAACTAAATTAGTTGGCGCAACTGCCGCAACCAATATTTTCTCATTCGCTGATACTTCAAAATTTGAAACGTGGCCACCATCAAATACTTTCACAGCTGACGCTGCTTTGTCTTGTAAACTAACCGACCATAGCGAGGCTAAGCGCTGGTCTTCTTCATACACGTATGCATCAAAGCCTTTGTCTTTTAAATCTTCTTTGGTGTCTTTTTCTGTTGCCACAAAATGCAAAGTATTACCGTCGTTGCTAACGCGGTAGTCACCAATGCCAGTATCAAACTCAAAGCGTTTTTGGGCTTCACCACCGGCTAAAGAAATAGAATATAGCGACGTGTTTTCGTCGCCATCTCGCTTACTTTTAAAATAGAGCGTGCTTTTATCGGGGCTAAACTGAAGTGCAGAAATACTGCCTTCGCTGCCAATAAATTGCACAGGTTCGCCGTTGCCGCGAATAATAAATAAGTGGGTATCGGCTATACCGTCTTTATCGCCTGCTAATATGTCTCGCGGCGCAGAAACGGTATAAGCGGTAACATCACCGTCACTAGAAACAGTGATGTTATTAGCATGTTGTACCTTGGGTAAGTGCTCAATTTCAAATGTATCTGCAGCAGCGGTTAGGCTTGCTGTTGTCATAGCCACTGCAATTAAAGTGGCCTTAAAAGGCATATTTCGCATGTGTATAAACTCCGTCGTTTTATTATGATTATAAATTTTCTTTGTTAAAGCATACGGTTAGTCGAACAAAAGTGTTCAGAATATTCGATTATTGCATCATCAAATATCTACGCTCTGGGCGAGTGAGGCATGAACTAGGCCACCGTCCAGCGAAATAGTATCACCCACTACGTAATCGCCTGCCCGACTGGCAAGGAATATGGCCGCTCCCGCTAGGTCTTCTGGTGAGCCAATTCGTCCGGCCGGTATGCCCTTTGCGATGGTCTCGCTGTGGTCGCGAGCAACGGTATTCATATCTGATGCAAACGCCCCCGGCGCGATTGAGGTAACAATAATATTGTCTTTAACTAAGCGAGCGGCCATGCGCTTAGTGAGGAAAATAAGTCCTGACTTCGACGCATGATAGCTATAGCTTTCCCAAGGATTAAGTCTTTGGCCGTCAATTGATGTAATGTTAATAACTTTGGCAAGGGAGCCACTGGCACCGCCTGCTTTTAACAAATCATGAAGCGCTTGGGTCAAAAAGAACGGCGACTTCAAATTAAGATCCATCACTTTGTCCCAGCCATTCTCTGGGAAATCCTCAAAAGCTGCGGCCCACACAGCGCCAGCATTATTAACCAAAATATCTAGTTTTGCTTCTTTCTTGGCGAACGCTAGTGCTAATGCGCGGGCACCTTCTACAGTAGATACATCTTGCGCTAAAGCATGACAGTTGGGACCAAGCTCTTGTGCTGTAGCCTCACAATCGGCGACTTTTCGCGAGCTTATGTAGACCGTCGCGCCCTGTGCTATATAAGCCTCGGCAATAGTTTTGCCAATATTACGGGATCCACCCGTGATTAGCGCAATGCGCCCTTCTAGCGAAAAAAGTTTACTTGTGTCCAATGTAGTTCTCCAGTTATTGGGTAGAGTGTAAGTGCAAGCACTGCCTAATTATGAAGAATAAACAATGTGTCGGCACTATTCAACCGGCTATAATTTGTTGCGGTGATTGTTATTGAATTGACGGCTAAAAAACGTGTGGATTTTGCAGAACGATGTCTATGTTTTCGCTGTTATTATTACCTGTTGCCTTTCGCTAATGCCTGCATAACCTTATAAATTGCGTTAACTTGTGGGCCGTTTTTGTTGGCGTAGTTTTCATCAGTATATCCCCACCAATCCCAACAGCCTTGTGGATTTAATGGCATGAACATCGATTTTTTAACCTGTGGATAAAGCACTACCATATTGTTAACGTCTGCCCAGCGGTTATAGCCCGCCTGCTCTGCATAGACTTTACCAATATCGTCGGCGCTTTGATTACAACCATGAAAGCTTATGTGTAGTTTACAGCTCTCACCAGTTTTGCAGGCCTTTGGCACAAATATAAAAGCATTTTCATTGATTGATGTTCCTTCTAAATTGGCAAGTTCGGCAATGTTGATAGTATCTACCTTGAGTATTTGATTCGTGGTAGGCGGGCTTAGCTCAGAATAGATAAAAGAGAGTATTTCACCGGCAGCATCATAATCACAGTCGCCTAAAAACGGGCTAGCTGATACATCGCAAGCGTTGCCAGCGCTTATGGTTGGCATATGATGGGCAAAGTCTTTGTCGCTAACATAGTCAAAATTTTGTGCGGATAACCATGCCCGATATTGCCGCGCTAGCATATCTGAGGCTTTGCGGTTAACCGTACCATCGTCTTTACCATGGATGAGTTTAACGCGATCATCTTGCAGCGCCGCGCTTGGTGCCACAAGGCCTAATGATAGGTATTCTTTATATTTTTCAAGAAAAGCCTGATTATTAATTGTGCTTGATACTTTATTGACACATTGCCTAAGTGCAGTCCCAATATCGCCCAGCGCACAATAGTAGGGACCAGCGCCCACGATACCAGCGCCTATAATAGTTTGTGAATGTGAGAGCTGAAACTGGGTGGCCATATAGCCACCAGACGATAAGCCGCTAACAGAAGTTTGGCTTAAATCTAAATTTAACTCGTTTATACTGGCCTGTGAAATCGACACACCGCTGCAAACCGCCAATAGTAAAAATAGCGTGCGTAAGCCTTTATATCGACAACGTAATACATTCATGATGTTTCCTATTGCGCTAAAAATTCGCGAATGGTTTCGCTATATTGTGAAATGTTATTTAGGCCTTCAAGGTGACCCATAGGCCCTTCTAAATATTTTAAGACTACATTTTTACCTTGTTGCTGCATAATTTTAGCTGCCTGCTCAGCATGATAGGGCATTAGCAGTAAGTCTTGCGTAGCGGCAATAAAAAGCGTTTTAGCTTGAATTTGGGCTAGCCCTATAGCAAGATCTCCTTGCATACCGGTCATAAATAATTGATTAGCCCTGACTAAATACAGTAGATGATTTGCATCCATTTTTGTGCTTCGCTGCGCCGCGCGCTCCATTAACCAGTTGACGATAGGCGGCGAGTTTTCAATGTCGTACATCGCTTGTTTGTCTGCATCAAGCAATAACTGTTGATTCATTTCATTAAAAAACCCAGGCGCCAGTGCACTTTGCGTGATTAAGGCTAAAGCCGCCGTTAAGCCTTGGTTTGGATAGTCTTTGCGCGCATGATTATAATAATTACCGCCGCGCCAATTGGGGTCTAGTTTTATAGGCAAGGTCCACTGCTCTAGCAGTGCGGTGGTCCATCCATCTGCTTGCG
>JBLHMY010000052.1:0-13555 GCA_047621065.1 Glaciecola sp.
AATTTGATGCGTCATTGTTGCGCTGCTTGTGCTCGACTGCGCACAATTTTAATGCCAACTGCGGTAACATTGTCAAGAATATCGGGTTTATTGATGGTTAAGTTGACCGATTCAGCAGCAAACTCGTCAAGCAATACCTTGGCCATATGTTCGCCAAGGGCTTCTAGTAATTGGTAACTGGCATTGTCGGCTATATCTGCTAGCCTTTGGGCAATTTTGCCATAATCGAGCGTGTCGGCAACGTTGTCAGACCGGCCTGCTTGCTGCAGGTTAGTGTGTAGTTCGATGTCAACAATGACTCGCTGTTTTGCATGACGTTCAAAGTCATATACCCCAATGAGGGTATACAGTTGAAGCCCGTTTATATACACTTTGTCCATTCAAACACTTTATTGGGTTGCGCTGGGCGCAACCTTTGTTGCTTTTGTAATGATTTATAGTGTATCGCGAACTCATAGGTTAAGTACATGACTACATGGGTGGTTTTTCATATTATTGGCTCGTATCTGCTTGGTTCAATTTCAAGTGCAGTGCTGATCACGCGCATATTTGTGAATGAAGATATAAGAGACCAAGGCTCTGGCAACCCAGGCGCGACCAATGTACTTAGAGTGGCTGGTAAGAAAGCCGCAGCCGCAGTATTCATTTTTGATGTTTTCAAAGGCGCAATACCCGTATACACGGGATTTTTACTAGGTTATGAACCAATTGTTTTGAGCATTATTGCCGTTAGTGCTTGTATCGGCCACATGTATCCTATCTTTTTTGCATTTAAAGGCGGCAAAGCTGTTGCCACAGCCTTAGGTGCTATAATGCCATTAAATGGCTGGCTAGCGCTGTGCTTGCTTGGAACATGGGTAGTTTTCTTTGCCATAACTCGAGTTTCATCGCTGGCGGCAATTGCTACATTGCTACTCGCCCCTGTTTATGCCTACCTTTTTAAACCTGAATACACCTTAGCAGTCTCAATACTATGTGGGTTAATCATCATTAAACACAAAAGTAATATAAGCCGTTTGTTAAACAAGCAGGAAAACAAAATAAAAAAAACCACTGACAAAAAATAAAGCGCTTCTCAAAAGCTATAACGCCGATAACGTTTCCAATGACCAGCGCGGCATTACTTTACTGTCGATAGGTGTAGTTTCACCAGCGCACAATCGCATACAGCCAGCGTAAGCAATCATAGCACCGTTGTCAGTACAATATTCAAAACGTGGATAAAACATCTCAAAACCGTCTGTTTTACTAGCTTTTGCAAATTCATCACGTAACATTTTGTTAGCCGCTACGCCGCCTGCCATTACAATACGATTAAGTCCAGTTTGTTTAAGGGCGCGACGACATTTAATCAATAAAGTATCAACCACCGCTTCTTGAAACGCATAAGCTATATTAGCTTGCGTTTGAATATCTGAAGGTTCGCTTTTAATGGTATTGGCAACAAACGTTTTTAAGCCGCTAAAACTCATATTAAGGCCTGGTTTATCGGTCATTGGTCGTGGAAACTTATACATTCCAGCATGTCCTTGTTCAGCTAGTTTGGCCAGCAAAGGACCTCCTGGGTAATCAAGGCCCAGTAGCTTAGCTGTTTTGTCAAATGCTTCTCCTGCAGCGTCATCTACCGACTCACCCACTACTTCATAGCGACCAATTCCTTGCACATTTACCAACATACTATGACCACCCGATACCAATAGTGACAAGAATGGGAAGCCCGGTTTAGGTTCGTCTAGCATAGGAGCCAATAAATGGCCTTCCATATGATGCACCCCTAATGCAGGTATTTGCCAAGCATAAGCCAGTGATTTAGCCATAGACGAACCTACTAGTAGAGCGCCAATTAAACCTGGGCCTCTAGTGTAGGCAATGCCGTCTATATCTTTAGCACTTAAGTTAGCTTGGTCTAAAGTTTTTTTGACCAAAGAAACAATTTTACGCACGTGATCACGCGAGGCTAATTCAGGCACAACACCGCCATAGTCTGCATGCAGCTTAACTTGACTATAAAGTTTGTGCGCCAGCAAACCATTATTCTTGTCGTATATTGCAATGCCAGTTTCATCACAAGAGGTTTCAATGCCAAGTACTTTCATAAGAAGAAACGTTTTCCAATGTTAAGAGCTAGAGATATTAATAGCGCTGTAGTGTAAACTAAGTTGACGAATAAGCTTAAGCCTTTTATTAATGCTTATTACCCGTGATAGTTAATGCCTTATTTAGACCGACGCCCACTCACCTTTTGATTTACGTAAGGGATTACTCGCGCGATTGCTTGAGTATGTTTGCAAAAATGCTGTTTTTATATATAATTTGGCATTTAGGGTTTACAAACTTTCAAATAAACAGTACTATTTCGCACCAATTTTTAGCCCGGGCCTATCAATTGAAGAGTGGTCATTTTAGTGTCCACCACATGCGCCCGGTTGATTTAATTTCAAAGGTGAACATTTAAAATGCCAATTGTGAAAGTAAGAGATAACGAACCGTTTGACATCGCATTAAGACGATTCAAGCGTTCATGTGAAAAAGCTGGTGTACTATCTGAAGTGCGTCGCCGTGAATATTTTGAAAAACCTACTTGGGAACGCAAGCGTAAAAAGGCTGCTGCCAAGAAACGTCACATGAAAAAATTGGCTCGTGAGAATGCACGTCGCATCAAATTGTATTAATTAATACAAGCAAGAAGTGATTGAAAACGGGCGTCTCTATAGGCGCCCGTTTTAGTTTCCAGTGTCATATTACGTATGCACAATTGCAACACACTGCTTTTTCAAAGAACTTACAAGCCTCAATCCACGTACAAGCGTTATACAGCAATAATTGTGTAAACTATGTAAGTCAATAAAAGGATGACACCATGTCACTACTTACCGAATTAAAAGAAGCGCAAAAAGATGCTATGCGCAGTAAAGACAAGCTCTCATTAGGGACCATTAGAATGGCACTAGCGGCGGTGAAGCAACGCGAAGTAGATGAACGCATAGAACTAACCGATACCGATGTATTGCAAATATTGACCAAAATGGTGAAACAACGCCATGAGTCAATTGGTTTATTTGTAAAAGGCAATCGAGAAGACTTAGCGCAGGTGGAAAGAAAAGAAATAGAAGTAGTTCAACGCTTTTTGCCTACCCCCCTAACACCAGATGAAGTAAATGCAATTGTTGACGCCGCCATTGCAGGCACCGGCGCAGATAGCATCAAAGATATGGGCAAGGTAATGGGAGCAGTGAAAAACCAATTACAAGGCAGAGCCGACATGGGCGCGGTTAGCGGTATCATTAAATCTAAACTCAACTAACAAAACAGGCACATCGCTTATTATGGCAGGGCGCATTCCATCTAGTTTTATCGATGATCTTATTGCACGAAGTGATATTGTTGATATTGTTGACAGTCGCGTTAAGCTAAAAAAAGCGGGTCGTAATTATCAGGCCTGCTGTCCCTTCCACAATGAGAAAACCCCTTCATTCTCCGTTTCTCAAGAAAAACAGTTTTATTATTGTTTTGGCTGCGGCGCCAAAGGCAATGCGATTAGTTTTATTATGGAATATGAGCGTTTAGATTTTGTAGAAGCGGTTGAAGATTTAGCCAAACAATATGGCTTAGATGTACCTCGCGAAAAAGGCGGTACACCTCTAAAATCTCAAGAAGAACGTAATGACCGTGAAAAAGACTATATCCTTATGGGCCAGGTTGCACGATATTTTGAATATCAACTCAAGCACCATAAAAATGCACCACAAATTATTGATTATCTTAAAAATCGTGGATTAAATGGCAAAATAGTCAAGCATTGGGGCATTGGCTATGCGCCACAAGAGTGGGATGGTGTGTTCGCCAAGTTCGGCAACGATTCATCTGCCATAGAACGTTTGCTAGCCCTTAAATTGGTAAATGAAAATGATAACAAGCGTCGCTACGATTTTTTTCGCCATCGCGTAATGTTTCCTATCCATGATAAAAGAGGCCGAGTTGTTGCTTTTGGTGGGCGTATTATTGATGATGATGGACCAAAATACCTAAACTCACCTGAAACTAACATTTTCCACAAAAGCTATGAGTTATATGGCTTATATCAAAGCCGACAAGCTAATCGCAAGCTTGCACGCTTGCTGGTGGTTGAAGGTTACATGGATGTGGTGGCTTTATCACAGTTTGATATCAATTATTCGGTAGCCGCGCTGGGCACAGCCACCACCCCTGATCATATACAAACGCTCTTTAAATCAACATCTGAAGTTGTCTGCTGTTACGACGGCGATCGCGCGGGACGCGCTGCTGCATGGCGCGCGCTTGAAAACGCCCTGGCCTTTTTGCAAGATGGTAAAGTAATGAAATTTTTATTTTTACCAGACGGTGAAGACCCCGACTCCATGGTTAGGAAAATTGGTAAAGAAGCATTTGAAACTCTTATAAGTGAGGCAAAGCCATTGTCTGGCTTCTTTTTTGATGTTTTGCTTAAGAAGCATTCCATTGCGTCTATTGAAGCAAAAGCCGCCTTAAAAGCAGAAGCCGTGCCACTTATTCAACAAATTCTAGGTGAAAACCAGCGCACTATGATGCTAGCGCAATTGAAAAAAATCTGCAAAGAAGGCGACGGCCACGATTACGATGCAGATACCAAGCAAGCAAATAAACATCGCAAAATTAAGCATACCGATTACAAATCGCCAGCCGATATTGCCCTTTCGCCTTTACGCATGATAATTAGGCTGTTGTTAGAATCTCCAAGCCTTGCCAGCACAGTGACAATTGTTAACCCTAACACTTTGAGTCCAGACAAAATTTCGGGGCTGACGATGTTAATTGAAATTCATAACTATTGCCTGCAAGTTCCTCACGCAAACACAGCCACGCTTTTTGAAGCGTTTCGAGCACATCCTCATATTCATCATTTAAGCAAGTTATTTGCAGCGCCAATTGAAGACAACATTGATTTGGAAGCTGAATATATTGCTTGTTTCGCGACCTTAGTTAGGTGGCAAGTAAACGCAAGATTAGATGAGCTTATGGCTAAGCAAGAGTTTGACCCCTTAACAATAGATGAAACTGAGGAACTAAAAGCTCTGCTTTTGGCCACTGACAGCTAATGTAGCGGTGAATCAATATAGTCGTTATTAAATAGCTTATTTATAAGCATATTAGCCCATAAGTGTTCTATACATTGTTAATCTAAGAAAATATTACCAAAATCATACTTATTATGAACTTTAGATGCTCTTCTAAGTATTTATTTGTAGTGGAATTATTAGCCTAATATATGCTATACTATCGCGTTAGAATTTGAGTCAATATAGAAAGTTTGTTTTGCTACAAATTACAAAGTCCCACATAGCGTTATAAACGTGTGATATTTTGCGACAAAATAAGCAAAACAGGCCTAAGTTAACAAGGTCGCAGCACTCCACAGTGCTCCAGATCAACTACGTGTAAGGTATAATGTGCAAAGCAAGCAGTCCCAGATAAAACTCCTGATTGCAAAGGGTAAAGAACAAGGTTACTTAACCTTTGCCGAAGTCAATGACCATCTTCCCGCTAACATAGTGGATTCGGATCAAATTGAAGACATCATTCGCATGATAAACGACATGGGCATTAAAGTGTTTGAACAAGCACCTGATGCCGATGAATTGTTAATGCAAGAAACTACAACCGACGAAGATGCCGCCGAAGCAGCAGCGCAAGCGCTAGCTACAGTAGAGAGTGAAATTGGTCGCACAACCGACCCCGTGCGTATGTACATGCGAGAAATGGGTACGGTTGAACTTTTAACGCGCGAAGGCGAGATAGAAATAGCCAAACGTATTGAAGAAGGTATTAATCAGGTTCAATGTTCTGTTGCAGAATATCCTGAAGCTATAACGTACTTGCTCGACCAATGGGATTTGTTTGAAGCGGAAGAAATTAGGATAAGTGATATCATCATTGGTTTTGTTAACCCTGATGAAGACGACGTAGCACCCACTGCTACCCATGTAGGATCTGAGTTAGCCGACGACGATTTAGATGAAGACGACGATGACGATGATGAAGACGAGGAAGTCGACAACTCTGTTGACCCTGAGCTTGCTCGCGAAAAGTTTTCTGCATTACGTATTCAGTATGGTAAAGCCCGTGATGTAATTGAGTCAAAGGGTCGTTCACACAAAGCCGCAAGAAAAGAAATTGCTGCATTAAGTGATGTATTTAAAGAGTTTCGCTTAATACCAAAACAGTTTGACCGTATGGTTAAAAACATGCGCGGCATGATGGACAGAGTCCGTATTCAAGAACGTTTGGTTATGAAGTTTTGTGTGATCAACGCGAAAATGCCAAGAAAAGACTTTATCAAAGCCTTTGCAGGTAACGAAACATCTACTGCATGGTTGCACAAGTTACTTGAAGGTAAACAAGAATATGTTGTAAGAGTACTTGAGTTTAAAGAAGAAATAGAACGGTGTGTTAGTAAGATGAACGCGGTTGAGAAAGAAACCGGGTTAATTATACCAGATATTAAAGATATCAACCGCAGAATGTCCATCGGTGAAGCTAAAGCTCGCCGTGCGAAAAAAGAAATGGTCGAAGCTAACTTGCGTTTGGTAATATCGATCGCCAAAAAGTATACCAACCGTGGCTTACAGTTTTTGGACCTAATTCAAGAGGGTAACATTGGCTTGATGAAAGCGGTTGATAAGTTTGAGTATCGCCGAGGTTATAAGTTTTCAACTTACGCTACTTGGTGGATTCGCCAGGCGATTACCCGTTCTATTGCCGACCAAGCAAGAACAATACGGATTCCGGTGCACATGATTGAAACTATTAACAAGCTTAATAGAATCTCTCGTCAAATGCTACAGGAAATGGGCCGTGAACCAACGCCAGAAGAATTATCTGAGCGCATGGTAATGCCTGAGGACAAAATACGTAAAGTTCTTAAAATTGCTAAAGAGCCTATTTCAATGGAAACCCCCATTGGTGATGATGAAGATTCACACTTGGGTGATTTCATTGAAGATGTGACCATAACGCAGCCCTTAGATTCTGCCACCGGCGGTAGCCTAAAAGACGCGACTCAAGAAGTATTGGCTGGATTGACCGCACGTGAAGCAAAAGTACTAAGAATGCGTTTTGGTATAGACATGAACACCGACCATACCTTAGAAGAAGTAGGTAAACAGTTCGATGTAACTCGTGAAAGAATTCGTCAAATTGAAGCTAAAGCCCTGCGGAAACTTCGCCACCCCAGTCGCTCTGAGCAGCTTAAAAGTTTCTTAGATGACTAGATAGCGTATGCTAGCGCATCAAAAGCCAGAACTATGTTCTGGCTTTTTTGTGTCTGCTTGTTTATTTGCTAAAAATGAAGTGACAATTGCATAAATAAGTAGTGCGTTAACTAAGCGCTATTGACTACATGACATGAGTATAATGAAAGTATTTATAGATAAATATTTTGTGGTTGGTTGAATAACTTGAAAACTTTCTACCAACATCGCTTAGCATTAGTCACTAGTCATTAGTCATTAGTTTTTAGTTTTTAGTTTTTAGTTTTTAGTTTTTAGTTTTTAGTTTTTTAATAATAGGATCTGTAACGCGATATAAAAAGTGTATAAAATTCTGACAAAAAAAATCGCCGTGTATAACGGCGATTTTAAATTTTTGTTTTACTTAAAGTAAAATATTTATTACTTACGTACTTTTCTTAAACCGGCGAATGCTAATATGCCTAAACCTAGGAAAGCAACATGCGATGGAGCAGAAACGTTTGTAACAACGTCAGTATATGTATAAATAACTTCAACAAAACCACTAGCAGATGTATTAAACTGGCTGGTAATACTACCTGCGCCAGTTGCTATGCTTGCAGCAGCTGCGTCGAATGTAAAGTCAGCGTCGCCCATGCCTGTGAACATAGCAAGTGTAGCTGCATCAGTGTATGTTTCTATATTAAACTGACTGGCCATTAGGTCGTCGTAAGTAGCGCCTGAAGTACCACCAAAGTCTACGGTACCGTCAAATGCCGAAGCATTTAAAATTCTCTCAATACTTGGGATAGTAACTACAAGGGTGTTCATCAACTCATCGGTAAGGGTTAGTTGCGCTTCTAGCTTAGTAGATATTACTGTTGCTGATGCATCTCTACTTTCAACTTCAATAGTACCGAATATAGACCCGTCGATTGAAAACGAAACAGAATCTAGTACGCGTGTACCGCCCATGGTATCGAACTTAGCGAAACTAAGAGCCGTCTGGAAGTTTGTAGTTTGTAAACTAACTGTATCATTTAATGTGATAGTTCCGGCGAGTGAAAATGTAGCGGCGCATAGCAGTGTCGCTCCACACAGTAATTTTTTTAACATGGTATTAATCCTTTTGGTTCTAAATGGTCAATAAGAATATTTTATTCTGATGTAACCATTAACTTTATATTCTTGGTAGATATTAAGCAATCACTGTGCCAATATTAAAAATCCTTTAAATACATGGGTTTGCATTAAATTATGATTACTTAAAATCAAATGTGTAAAAAATCCTGACACCTTAAACAGGCAACGATAACGCTCTATCAAGCTAGCCCTTATTTATGGCTTGCGCCTTTGTCGTAACCACCTTCACCAGACAATTCCTCTAATTTTTTTGTACGCGCTAATGGCGACCCTGTGTTACGCGCTAAATAAGCATAAGCGGTGGGTACAATAAACAAAGTCATAAACACGCTAAACAGCACACCTGAAAAAATGACCATTCCAATCACCGCTCGTGACTCAGCGCCCGGACCGCTGGCAAGAACCAATGGAAGCGCACTAAATAAAGTCGTAAAAGCCGTCATAACAATAGGACGTAAGCGCATCATAGAGGCTCTTTTAACGGCTTCTTCAAACTCAGTCCCTGCATCACGTAATTGATTAGCAAACTCAACTATCAAAATACCATTTTTAGCCGCCAAACCAATCAACATCACTAATCCAATTTGGCTATAAATATTGATTGTAAACCCAGACAAATATAAGCCTACATAAGCGCCTACCAACGCCAAAGGTACAGTTAACATTATAACTAAAGGATGCACCCAACTTTCAAATTGAGCGGCCAATACCAAATAAGTTATGGCCAGTGCCAGCGCAAAAATGAACACAAACGACGAACCCGACTCCTGATAAAGCTGAGACTCACCTTTATAATCAATCGATACTTCACCAGGTAATTCGGTAGCAACTATATTTTCTAGGTATGCTAAGGCCTCTCCAACTGTGTAATCATCAGCTAAATTTGCACTTATTGTTACCGCACGCATCCGGTTATATCTGTTTAAGGTGTTTGAGGTAGCTTGCTCTTTTATGTCTAGCAAGTTGTCGAGCGGAATAAGCTGACCGCTGCGATCACTTCTCACATAAATATTGTCTATACTATTAGGACTTCTAAAATCGTCTTCATTACCTTCTAAAATAACATCGTACTCTTGGCCTCTATCTAAGAAAGTAGACACCCTGCGTTGGCCCAGCATGGTTTCAAGCGTGCGCCCAATTTCTGAAATTGACACGCCTAAGTCAGCAGCACGATCTCGATCTATTTGTACCAATAACTGCGGTGAGGTTTCTTTATAGTCTGAATCTATTCGCAGCAAGCCTGGGTTTTGCGATGCCTTTTCAATCAAAATATCGCGCCATTGTACAAGTTCTGCATAGGTATTACCCTGCAGCACAAACTGGACAGGCCGACCTAAACCCCCTCCACCTATGGACGAACGCATAATAGCAAAAGCTCGCACGTCAGGGATATCCGATAACTTGCCGCTTATTTCATTCATTAAGTCAAAGGTGGAACGCTGCCTATTGGCCCAATCAGCCATACCCACAATCGCTATGCCTGCCCCTCCTCCGAAGCCCGGCGTGCGAATAAGTACTCTTTCAACTTCGCCGGTTTCTCTATAAGGCAAGAGTAAATCTTCAATTTTTTTAAGATTTCGCGAGTTGCTCTCGTAGCTAGCCCCTTCTTGCGCCTGCATCAATATAAAGAAGTTTCCCCTATCTTCGCGTGGCACAAACTCTTCTGCGATTTTACCTTGCAACTGAAAAATAATCGCGATGCTAGCAACAATGATAATTAACATAAGAAACGGCTGTTTCATGGTCGATTGAAGAGACTTGTAATAGCGCTGTTCTATACGCTTAAAGCTTGTGTCCACAAACACGCCAAAGCCAGAAGTACGTTCTCGTTTTTTAAGTATTTTGGAAGCTAACATAGGTGACAAAGTCAATGCCGTAAAACTTGAAAAAGCCACTGCAGCGGCTATCGCAATCGCAAATTCGGTAAACAAACGGCCAACATTTCCTTCTAAAAATACCAAAGGAACAAAAACAGAAATTAGTACTAATGTAGTTGCTATAACGGCAAAGCCAACTTCACGAGCGCCTCTATATGCAGCTAGTATAGGCTCTTCGCCCATTTCTATTCGCCTGTAAATATTTTCAAGTACTACAATTGCATCGTCTACCACCAAGCCGATCGCAAGCACCAGCGCCAACAGCGTCAGTAAATTAATAGAAAAACCCAGCGCATACAAAACAATAAACGAGGCCACCAAAGAAACAGGTACCGTTACTGCTGGAATTAATGTGGCGCGAATATTTCCTAAAAACAAATAAATCACAACGATTACCATAAACATCGCAATGCCTAAGGTGTTGTAAACTTGGCTTATTGATTCAGCAATAAACACTGATGAATCGTAGCTGTTAATAAGAAAAATATTGCTAGGCAAGGTTTTTGTTATTTGTTCTGCGGTTTCGCGTGCCGATTTTGCGACTTCAAGCGTATTGGCTTTAGATTGCTTCACAATCCCCAAGCCAATCATATTTACACCATCCCCTCTAAAATCGGTTTCATCGTCGTTAGCGGCTAATTCAACAATGGCTACGTCTGACAGTTTCACCAAAAATCCATCAGCTCCTGCTGCCACGGTTAATTTGCCAAAATCGTCGGGGGATAAAAAGGTTCTCGCTACGCGCACATCAAAATCGCGGTCTTGCGACTCTACTCTGCCGGCCGGTAACTCTACATTTTCAGAACGAATAACTCTTTCAATATCGCCTACCGTGATGCCCCGTGCTGCCATTGCATTTCTATCTAACCACACTTTCATTGCATAGTTGCGACCACCGCCTATTTGAACTCGGGCGACACCGTCAGCAACAGATAACCTGTCTACAATAAAACGGTCGGCATAATCGGTCAATTCCATGGTGTTTAAATTGGTACTACGCAAATTAAACCACACTATAACGTCTTCATCTGAGTTTGTTTTTGCTACCTCAGGCGGAAATGCTTGATCAGGTAAACTGTTAAGGGCTCTTGAAATACGCTCTCTGACGTCGTTTGAGGCCGCGTCTATGTCGCGGCTAAGATTAAACTCAATCGTAATGCTAGAGCGCCCATTACGACTAGACGAAGAAATGTTTTTTATTCCTTCAATGCCGCTTATGCGCTCTTCAAGTAGTTGGGTAATACGCGTTTCAACAATCTCGGCCGACGCGCCCGGATAACTAGTGTTTACCGATACAATAGGGGGATCTATGTCTGGATATTCACGCAGCGATAAATAACTAACTGCCACTATTCCAAACACCAATAGCAACAGGTTTATAACTGTTGCAAATACTGGGCGTTTAACCGATACATCAGAAAGTAACATTAAACATCACCTCTAATATCGAGAACTCTTACAGCAGAACCATCACGCACTCTTAGGGTGCCTTCTATAATCACTTTTTCGCCTGCTTTGAGGCCTGATGTAATTTGTACCCAACCTGGCCTACGTTCGCCTACCGTCACATTTGTTTTAATTGCTTTATTGTTGTCATTTACTACGAATACATATTGCTCGTCGCCTTCTGGGACCATTGCACTTTCTGGCACAACCAAAGCACTAAGTACCTTTTTTTCTAATTTTATTTGTAATAGCATGCCCGGACGCAGCTTTAAATCTGAATTAGGTATTTTTGCACGAACACGAATTGATCGAGTCCGGGGATCAATTCTTGAGTCGATGTTAGTAATGTCTCCTTCAAATATTTGCCCAGGGTAAGCTACCGAAGTCGACACAATACGTTGACCGTCTTTTACACTCGAAAAATGATTTTCAGAAACTGAAAAATCGACTTTCATCACACTCAGATCATCTAATGTGGTAACAACATCACCAGGACGCACTAAACTTCCCACACTCACTTGGCGAACACCCAAACGACCTCCAAAGGGAGCAGATACAATTAGCTCCTGCAAAATCGCTTTGGCCACCTCTCGCTGCGCCAACAAACTTTTTACTCTTGAGCCTTGTTCGTCAAGTAACTGTTCAGATGCCGCACTTTGCTTGGCTAGTCCTCTTATGCGCTCAAGTTGACGACGTGCCTCAGTTAAATTGATATTGAGTTCGTTTAAACGCGCTTTTTCGGCCCTATTGCTCAGTTCTAACAAGGGTTGATTGGGTATTACTAAGTCGCCGTCTTCAAACATCACCTTAGTCACTGTTTGCGCGCGCTGAGCCGTAATATTTACTGACTCATTCGCCACCGTGGTGCCCAGTGCCTCAACCACAATAGGAAAGGCTTGTTGGCTAGCAGCCTGAACTATTACAGGTGTCTCGCCGCCGCCGCGGGCTCCACCTTGTTTTTCTTGGATGGGTAAATTAATAAATACGAAAAATCCAATAAGGACAATAACGCCTATTAATAGCGGCGACAACTTCACAATTTTTGACATAATACTCTCTAATACAGCAGGTTTTTAACTGCCGATAATTAATTAATAGCTTGTATATCGCCTAATGGCGATTTAGAGTACATAAACTCTTATGAAACTATAGTACGTAAGCAATGGTTTATGGATGTAAATTAACAATTATATTGCTGTTGAGCATATTATTATTAGCGTGCAGCCAACAAAATTTTGCAGAACCCAGTTGCCGAGTCAATGCAAATTTTGCATCCACACATCAAGGCGCGGGCGCCTGTGTTATTAGAATGAACAACAAGCTTTTGGTTATACAGCTGTCATCCGGCTTATACGATCTGCCAAGCGCAAACTTTACTGCAGCAAATTTAACGTCAACAAATGAGTCGCTGGTGAAATCGGCACAATGTTTAGCGCATCAAGCAATGTGGCAGCAAACTGGACTAAACGTTGAGGTGCAGGATGTTGCGGGAGCTCAAGCCGACGGCACATGGTTATTTGGGTGTTATGTAAACGCTGGATTTGATGGAACCGAAGATCCGTTTAGTGCGCCTGATTGGAGCCACAGCAATGTCGAGAATATTGTTTTTATAGACCCCTTCGACATTGAGCTACAAAACTGGGCGCGTCGCGACCACTTTACGGTTGTTCGTGATGCCTATGTACTTCAAGGTAAACATCAAATATTTCCTTAATTTATAACACACAAATAACGTGTTTCATCTATATCTTGTTTGTCTACGTACAAAATTGGTATTCAACAATGCTACTGGTCTGATGAGGTTCATTCAGGTAAACTATAAAACGCGTTTACAGAGTTTATTGTGTCTCACACATTTGCACA
>JBLHMY010000053.1:0-13336 GCA_047621065.1 Glaciecola sp.
AACTCAACATCTTGTCCAAGTAGCATCAAAGCGGTATACATTTGATGACTTTCTCCAACAGGGACGTTGGTATCAGCATCGCCGTGAATTAACAGCATTGGCGTTTGTACTTTATCAGCAGCAAAAACAGGGCTTTGTTGGGTATAAAAATCGGTTTTATTCCAAGGAAAGCTTGCTTTAGTTGCAATCCCAGAATAAAGGTATCCCCACCAACCATGACCCCAATACGAAGTAAGATTACTAATACCTGCATGCGAAATAGAAGCTGCAAAAATGTTGGTTTTAGTGGCTAAATACATCGTCATGAAGCCACCATAAGAGGCGCCCATATTCCCTAGGCGTTTTTCATCCACATAGGGATGTGCTTTGACGAATGCCTTGGTGCTTTCAATAATTTCATCTGCGGCATTAATGCCCCAAGCATTAACATGACGAGCAGAAAAATCTTGGCCGTAGCCTATTGCGCCAGACGGTTGCAATATATAAACAACATACCCTTTTGAAGCCCACAGGCTAAACGGCCAGCGACCAGTAAATGATCGGCTAACCGTTGTGGTACCGGCATAGTAATAGATGATGGCAGGATATTTTTTAGTCTTGTCAAAATTTGGCGGGTAATAAACTCTTCCATCAATTAATTGACCCGCTTTAGTTTCATAGTCCCAATCTTTTAAGTCAATAAAGTCTACCTTTGCATACTCTTGTTCCACCGAGTCAAAGAGTGTTTTACCTTTGCTTGAAGCCGTCGTTCTTGCATGCACAGACTGCGGTGTAGTGGCGCTGCTGCCCTTGTAAACAATAGTTGCTTTAGCCTGTTTGGATACTGTAAAACCACTTACCACTTCTACTTTTGTATCAAGTTTGGTAAATTTTTCGCGGCTAAGGTCAAACAGATACAGTTGTCTTTTGTCTTCATCGCTTGTAGATATAACAAGGTCGCCATTAACCAGCACTTCAACTTTACTAATTGAAGGTTTAAAGGTTTTCGACAGTGGAATTGCGTTGCCTTGTGAATCTAGTAAGTATAGCTGACCATCATAATTGTTGGCTATATCTGCGGTAGACACATTATTGCCGTTGCCATTTTTGAAATCGGGCCCGGCAACAATAACAATTCCATTTTTGTGGAACTGGGCAGAATTGAACGTTCTATATTCGCCAATTAACTTTTCATTACCGCTGGATAAATCCAATTCAAACAATTGCGTTATGCTATGGGGAGGTTCTTTGTAATCAACCGGACGTCTTGTAATTAACGCTTTGCGATTTTTTACATCAACATCAGATATGCTGCTTGATAAGTTGCCGTGGGTAATTTGTTTAAACATGCCTGATTTAATATCAAGAATATGAATTTGTAAGTCACCTCGCCAATAATCCCAGCGGTCTTCTAATGCGCGATATCGTTTTGTAAATGCATGCGGCTTTTCTTCCTCCTTGTGCCAGCTTAGCAGTAACTCAGAATTGTTTAGCCAGGTAATATTTTTAATACCTTTTAGGTCCCAAGCAAGTTGTGTTAACTTCCAGCCTTTTCGCGCTAAATGATAAAGCTGATTGTCATGTATAAACACTAATGCCTCGCTCTGGGCTTGCCAAGTCATGAGCACAGGGGCCATTGCTTGCCATCGATACACCACCTCTTGCGAATCTAGGTCAATAATTTCTACGATATTGCTAGCCTTGTCTCCGGTTAAATCGCTATATTGCGTTTTTGACCAAATAAGCAACTCTGCATCGGGTGAAATATTCAAGGTGCCTACAGTTTGGCTATCGAAGTAATGCTTCATTGAGGCGCGTTTGTTGCTTGAGTCGTCACCAAAAGTCACCGCTGGTTGATTGTTTGAATGTGTAGAAACCCCAATTTTGGCGTTACTTTGAGTGTCAACTGTGGCTTCATTTAGCCATTCAACCGAAAAATCATCCCACTGCACAACACCTGAAACAACCAATAACGCTCGGTAATCTTGATTTAACAATTCCAAAGCAAACTCATTTTCACCAACAACCATGGATTTATTGAGATATAACGACGACCTTTGTGCACCGTTAATTTTTAGCTTACCTTTGGCAAATTGATTCGCCGATATTGAGAATCGTAATAAGTGCGTGCCTTGGGCGTTACCTGACAATGGCGCCCAGGTTGTTGCTTCATTAAACAAGGTGATTGGCCTATCGTTGTCGATTTTTTTAGACATTACATTGATGATATTTTGCATAACAACCTGACTAAATGCATTGTCTGCTAAAGTAACCTTTGGCTTGTCTTGTTCCAAGGTTATTTTACTCATCAGCAAATGGTCGAGCTCTTCGGCCATTGACGATGCCCAAGGCATAAAAATCATTATTCCTGTTATTAGGATTTTTTTCATTATTAGTCTCATGTTAATTTATTTTTCGGTCGTTTTGTTTACTAACACCTTTGATAATTGCTAGTGGATTATTACCTTTATAGCCTGCGTTCTAGTCGTAATCTATTATTAAAGAGTCTAATTCTTCCTTAATGTTGATTGCACAAATGTCAGGCATATCCTTAAAAGCGAGATTTTGAGCCTTATTTACGCGCTCTAGCGTTTTACCTTCAATATTACTTGCGACGTTCAATAGTGATTGCATTTCGCCTATTTCGCCGCTGCAGTGCAATACAATATCGCAGCCGGCGGCTATTGCTTGTTCTGCGCGCGCCGCGACGCTGCCCGATAAGGCATGCATATTGATATCGTCGGTCAGTATAAGGCCATCAAAACCAATTACTTCGCGCATTATGGTATTAACCACTTCAGGACTAATAGTTGCGGGTAAGTTGCGGTCTATTTGGTCAAATACAATATGCGCCGTCATCGCCATGGCTTCATCGTTAAGCGCTTTAAATGGAACAAAATCCCAGTCGTTTAGCTCAGTGAGGGTGGCGCTTACTTGGGGAAGCTTTAAATGGCTGTCACTCGTTGCGCGCCCATGGCCGGGCATATGTTTTATTACCGGTGCCACCCCAACGTGCTTCAACCCGGTGCAAATTTGCTGGCCTAATGCAATGACTTTTTGAGGTGTTGCTCCTAATGCGCGTTCACTTATAATGCTGCTGGCGTTTTGTTGTGGAATATCTAACATGGGAGCACAGTTTACGTTTATGCCTAATGCTTTAAGCTCCAAACCGGTTAGGGTTGCATTGAGTAGGCATGCCCGTTTAGCCTTTTCTATGTTTTTCTCATACATTTTTGCAAATATAGTTGGGCTAGGAGGTATGCGCCAGTGGCTTTTGGGCAACCTAGAAACGCGGCCACCTTCTTGGTCAATAAAAACCATTAGCTTGTTTCGCTGCATCGCTTTTTTGCAGTCTTCAATTAGTGCAGTGATTTGTTTCGGGTGTTCTATGTTTCGAGCAAAAAGAATAATCCCCCATGGCTGTAACTCACTAAATAATGCACGCTCGTTGTCGCTCAACTGGGTAGACCTGCATCCTACAATGACATTAGTTGGCACTGCATTTACTCCTTAATATAAGCGGTAATTTTGGCCTGTTGCTAGCTTCCCGAGGACCATAGCATGTTCGTTTAAGGCAAACTAATTTTACCTAAACAAGTGGCCGGAACGCCGTTGTTGTTGCTAAATATTTGGCTACTACCAAACACTGTTTGGTTAGCTAAAACAGCAAAAAGAGCCGCTTCTTTTGCATCGGGATGAATACCCAATTCGGTAGAGATTTTAAGCGTAATATTGGGCGTACAGTATTGAATGTTTTTTAGCAATACTGGGTTGTGAACACCACCGCCACTTATATACAAAGTGCTTGGGTAGTTTTTATCGGATGTTGATATAAGTTCGTTTATGGCATTGCCAATGCTTTTTGCGGTAAACATAGTCAGGGTTGCCAATAAATCATAAAAGGCCTTGTGCGTTGTGGGAAAGCTTCTTAGCGACGAAGATTGATTCTTCTCAAGCGCTTTATGAATGAAGTTTAGGTTATAGGTTTCTTGGCCGGTTGACTTGTTTGTACTTATGTTTTGATCTGCATAAGGTTTATCTACAGCGCTAGCCTGTGCCATCAATGTTGTTAATAATCGCTGGTTTACAATGCCTTTAGCAGCAAATTCACCGTTCATATCGTAAAGCTGATTAATACGCGGTAACGATGTTAACGAGTTCTTGGCTAATGACAGTTGCTCTGCATAACTAATCGCCATATCCATTAGTGTATTGCCCGGCCCTATATCAGCACTAACTACCGCCGAAAAGCTCTGATTAGCTGGCAAATATGTATAGTTAGCAATACCACCAATATTCAATAATATACGGTTTTCATTTGCGCTCGCAAACAATAAGAAATCTGCATAAGGTACTAAAGGTGCGCCTTCACCGTTTGCAGCAACATGCTTTTGCCTAAAATCACTTAAAGTAAGTATTTGCGTAATATGAGCCAAGTGGCAACCGTCGCCAATTTGAAGCGTTGCTGAAGCTTTCGGCGGCACCGTACCTTCTGAATTTACTTCTGCAGGCAGAATGTTTGGTGCATGAAAAATAGTCTGCCCGTGACTGGCAAGTATATTTACGTTTGCAGCTTTAATATCCCATTTTGCTAAACTCGCCAAGACCATGCGAGCGTGCTCACGCGCAATCCATGCATTTGCTTTTGTTACTTCATGTAATGGTGCTAAGGGGTTGGCAAACAAAGGGCGAACTTTATTCAGAAATTCTTCATTATAAGGAACACAGATGAAGTGTTTTATTTTTAACTCGGTGCTGGTGTCATGGCCACACACTTCGCACAAAGCTATATCTAGGCCGTCAAGTGATGTGCCACTCATTAGACCGACAATAATACGTGGTTTGTTGATTAGTGAAGCTAAGCTAACAAGTGAGGAGTTCATTTGCCCAATGCCTTATGCACTTTTTCTTAAAACAATTCGTGCGACCATAATGCCACAAGTGTTAATTGGTTTCCTGCAATTACGTATTACAGTAAGTTAAATAACAAGTAACAGTGGTAAATCAGTGCCTTTTGCCTAGGTTAGATAGATGGTTTATGCTGCAAATTTTCGATACTGTTATTTTTTCTAATACACCTACCGCCCATTTAGCGCGAGTGACAATACGCTTACTAAAATAATATAATACAGCGTATAGCTAACTCAATCTATGCGGTTGCATAGATCAGGGATGTGTTTTACTCTGCGTGACTGTCAATGCGCTATGTTTACCAATATTTACGTCGCTTAACATTGCCAAACTTGTTGTAACACCACCCGTGGTTGGGCTGGTCTACCCACACAAATATCCAAAGAGATAAACCATGGTGCCTAATGCTGATATCACTTCTATTATTCCCATAGTCATCACCCTGGGTTTTTCTTTGAGTACCCGTAATGTGGTGATTGGCTTGTTTGCAGGTGTGGTCACTGCGGTGATCATGTTGGTAGGATTTAACCCATTAAATGTTATGACGACCTTAGTCAAAGAGTATTTAGTAGTCACCCTAAGCGATAGTTATAATGCAGGCGTCATAGTGTTGCTGGTATTCATTGGCGGGTTTGTAGCCCTGATGGAGAAATCGGGGGGCGGTCCGGCTTTTGCGCTGACTATAGTGCGCCGAATAAGTAGCAGAGGTCGTGCACAACTAGCTGCGTGGTGCGGAGGCATTTTTATTTTCTACTCCGACTTAGGCACACCTCTCATTGTTGGCCCAGTATTTCGACCATTATTCGATAAACTAAAAATTTCTAGACAAAAACTAGCGTTCATTGTCGACTCCACCGCCTCACCCGTTGCTATTTTAGTGCCCTTTATTGGTTGGGGTATTTATATTATTAGCCTTATACAAAAAGAATTTAATGGTGCTGGATATGATATATCAGGCTGGGATATATTTATTCAAGCAATACCTTTTCAATTTTATGCAATTTTGGCAATCTGCATAGTACCAGTGCTGATATATGTGGGCCTAGATTTTGGCCCAATGGCTGAGGCAGAAAAAGAAGCAAAACGTAATACACAACAAACCATTACTAATAAACATACAGACAACATTCAGGCTTTCACTCACAGCAAAGCGCGGGCTTCATTTGTATTTATTCCATTGCTGATAATGGCCGCTGTGTTGTGTGCAACTTTACTGCCACTAGGCTTTCCATTTGAAAGGGTTGCAGGTTCAACTTTTCGTGCTGCCCTTACCAGTGCATATTTCTTTGCAGCAGCAGCCTTAATGTTAATGATGACATACTACGGTGTGAGAACGTTAACTGAAGGAATTGGTGTATATATAAAAGGTATGGGAAATATGATGCAGGTGGCCATAGTGCTTATTTTGGCGTGGACATTCAGTGCGTTGGGCAAAGAACTGGGCACAGCGACTTATATTGCCGAGCAAGCTCAACAAGGTTTTCCCTATTGGTTATTACCCGCTGCTGCTTTTATATTGTCTGGTATTATTTCTTTTAGCACGGGTTCGTCATGGGGCACCTTCGCTATTATGTTTCCATTGATGATCCCCACAGCGTTTGCCATAGAGGCCTCTTTGGTGGTGAGTATTGGTGCTGTATTATCTGGAGGACTGTTTGGTGATCATTGTTCACCTATTTCAGAAACAACCATACTCTCTGCAACGGGCTCGGGATGTAATCAGTTTGAGCATTTTAAAACCCAGTTACCTTATGCACTTGCCAATGGCATTATTGCCTTATGCTGTTTTATTTTTGCAGGTTTTCACCCATATACTTACTGGGTACTGATTGCCATGGCGGCACAAATTTCTATCCTTTACCTCATTGCCAGAATAAAAAAATTAGAATGGCAAAATAGATAAAAAAGCCCTAATTTTAATGAGTATTTTAGAACATCAAGTGAGCAGATAATGACATCTAAAATTTATTAAGCTAGTTTTGCTTTAACCACAATTTGGCATTAAGCGATATGCCCTTCGACCTCGTTATTTTATGAATAACGATAAATGGATAACCAAGGCCCCCTTTACATGCGGCGCACATAACAGAGGTACACTAACCTAATTCACCCTTTTGACACATTGGAGACCAAAGCAAAGTCGAGCCATACCTTTGTGTTTCGTAATGACCTTAGGTCTTATTATGAGTCTATTAACCATTACCCTAATTGTTTTAAATAGTCTCTTAATTGTTGAATTCCGGTTAACATTTTTTTTGTATGCTTATGCGTTAAATGCGTAGACCATCCATTGTTAGTGATGTCTTCTAAAGCCTGTTTGCCATCAAAATCTACATAAGCAAGACGGGCGCAAAGGGCTTTTTCAGGCAGCCCAAAAGAAGTACCGGGTAACAACGCGACGCCGGTTTCTTCGAGGACTTTAGTGCAAATTTCAGTATCTTTGCTTATTCCCATAGCATTGAGTACTTGTTGATAGGGCGTAAAATCAAGCAAAATATAAAAACCGCCCTGTGGAGAATGCGCATTCAAACCAGCTTCTATAAGCGCCTTGTATATGTGTGATCCAATAGCGCTAAGAATTACCCTTTGATGTTGTACATACTGTTTCATCGATGTATTGTTGGAGTATGCGGTTATAGCTGCATGCTGTATAGGTGAGGGCGCACAAGAATAAGTTTCCGATGCAATCCCCAACATAGTGTCTTTCAATTGATTATCACAGTTGTCAGGTAAAATGGCGATGCCTAAACGCCATCCTCCCGCACCGGCCCACTTAGATAAACCGGAGGTAACAAAAGTCCCTTGTGGATAATATTTGGCGATGCTGACATGTTTATTATCGTGCTGTAGCGGCCCATAAATCTCATCTGATATGACCTGTGCTTTATACTTTTGTAAAACAGGTGCAAGCGCCTGAAGCTCTGCGCTGGTGTAACATAGGCCGTCGGGATTACCTGGCGAGTTTAACACTACCAGTATACATGCATAGTTTTGTGCGACTTCGCTTAAGGCTTTTTCCAGAATTTGAGGCGTAATTCGGTAACGCTGTGCAAAACTAGTTTGCATCATAAACGTGGCATGGCCAAGAAGTTGAGCTTGAGGTGCATAAGACACCCACGCTGGCGCCGGGATCAGCACTGCGGCATGAGAATAAGCGCACATTATGGTATATAACAACGATTTTGAACCCGGTGCAATAAACACCTGCTTGGCTGAAACTGGTCTTTGTTCAAAAGCACAGTGGAATTCAGCGACCTTTATTCGTAAAGCTTCTAAGCCCTGTACTTGGGTATATTCCTTTCGATGCGCATTTTTGATGAGTGCCTCTTTTAGCACCGGCGCAATCGGAAACGGAGATTGGCCAAAGCCAAAACGAAACACTTGCCTGCCGTTTTTTTCAATAGCAGCAGATTGCTCGTTTAGCAGTAAGGTGCTTGAAGGAGAAATTTGTCGATACGTACTTTGTTGATGCATAGTTAACTACTCTTGCTTTAATGTTGTTATTAAAACATATGGTCCCTAGTTGAGTTTTCTGCGTTATTGATTCGCCCGAGCCAAAACAAGGTGTCCACCATAGCGGTTTTATCTTATTAATTTTGACGTTCTCAATAAAATTAATGAGTAGCCAGAGGCAATATGCCCGAAAATATAGCCATAGTGTATTGAACAACTTACATACTATAACTGTTTGGGGTTGAAAACCTAGTACCAGACAGCTTAATTTTTAATATAAGACTAAAACATAAAGTTTTGATTAATGGCGACATTTCCATAAGAAAATTAGGCACGCTAGTGTTATTGAATTTTAACGCAATGAATACTAGTTTATTTTGCGTACTGCAAAAAATCGTGCTTATGATTGTTTTTTCTACTATTCTAGGTATGTAATTTTTTAATAACAGAATATCACTCTGGAGAACTTATGGAATCGTTGAAAGTGAAGGATTATATGAATCGCCGCCCAGTTAAGTTAACGGTAGACATGCCGGTGGCTGAGGCAGTAGAACAGTTGTTGCTAAGTAAACAAACCGGCGGTCCTGTTATCAATAAGCAACTTGAGATTGTCGGTTTTTTGTCTGAACAAGACTGTTTAGGGCAAATGATTACTTCTAGTTATTATCGCGAGCAGGTTTGTAGGGTAGAAGATATTATGAAAACGCCTGTGTTGTCGGTACAAGGCAATGATTCAATATTAGAACTTGCCCAAACCATGATTGTCGAAAAACCTAAAATGTATCCAGTGTTAGACGACAGCGGTGCTTTAATAGGCACAATAAATCGAACTGAAGTGTTAAATGCCATTGATGTTCAATTGCACTCAGGTTACAGCTCAAGGGGCAAGGGCAAATAGTGAACTTTTGCTATTTTGTAAATTAAATACTATTGTCTATAAAATCATATGCTATCGAAAACATAGCTCGCTATAGTGCCTGTACAATAACGTACTAAGGGAAATAGCGTGCTTAAGGTCACTTGTTTTAAAAATATTGCAATAACCACTCTAGCTGGACTGTGTTTGATGATCACATGTACCGCAAACATCATTACAAACGCCGACATAAACAGCATTAGTGTTAATGGCCCCGAAAAATGGGGAGCTTATAATATTGATATGCTTTTTGATGGTATAGACGACCGCTATACGAATAAACGATTTGCAGCGTACCAAAATGCTGGCGAGCTACTATCACAAGATAATCCCTTTATACTTAGTATTGAGCTCATCAACAAAAGTCATATAAATTCGCTTTCGTTTTTTAACGATTGGCGACATCAACTTGGCCAGCAAGTGACGTCCATGGACGTTATGTTTTATGGCAGTGTCAATAACCTGCTGTGGTCAGATAGTTTTTCAGACCTAAATAAGAACAGCTGGGATAAAATAGATATTATTAATTTCAACACTCCTATTTTCGACGTAACCTACATTGATTTTAAGGTAACGGGTGCCCAAAATGATCACTTTGAAATTAGAGAGCTTTTTGTAAGAGCTAACGAAAACTTGCAGCAAAATCATGTGAGCTCGCCCAACGTTTTAGTATTTATTCTTATTGCTATGGGTGCCATTGTGTTTCGGCATTACTTGCAAAAAAGTGTAAAAAAGACCTAAAATATAAGCTAGAAAATAAAAAGTCTAATATTCAAGAGTTGGAGATTAGACGCTCTTTTTAGCGTGCTAGAAATCAATGCCACGAAAAGATATTTACAGTGTAAAGTAGTTATTCGCAGCAAAATAGCTTGGTGCTTCTCTACACTTTTACTGCACTGCCATTTGAAACAACTCTATTGGTCACCACGTACATATACAACTCCTTTTATGCTTAAAATACCCACTATGAATTGTGGGTATTTCAAGCACAATAAGTTTGTGCACTAAGGCCCCGATTATTTGTAAAGATGCTGTAATGCTTAAAAGTTAACATTCGAATTACCCTAGACACACAGTAAAAATCGATATTCACGGCATAGTTAATATACCAACATATGAGCGCTTAAGTATAATACTGGCTACTTATGTTCGCACAGCCATTACTTACTTGCATATTATATGTGAATAATATCATTCAAATAAATAAGCATATAGGGTCTGATTCTGTGAAAAAACATCTACTTAATAATAGTCAAGCACACCCAGAAGACTTATATACATACGACTTACAAAACCAAGCTAAGCAAGAAGCCATGCATGAAGCTATGCAAGGGGTACTCGACCTAATGGAGGTTGGGCTGGAGAGAGTTTCAGATATTGTTCAAAATATTTCGATTACCAAAGACGTTGCTTGCAACAATAAACAATCGTACGATATTAATCGGTGTATACAAGCTGTCAGTGACAAGCTCATTAAGGAACTACCCAGTCACGTTAGCGTAAAACTGGTGTTGGCCAAACTACCTGTGATATATATAGACACATACAAAATTAGTCAATTGTTAACTAGCTTGTTAACCAATGCATCTCAGGCTATAAAGCATAAGGGCGTTATTAGTATTTGTTCAAAGCAGCAGGCGGGTGAAATTGAAATTTCAGTAGCAGATACCGGTTGCGGTATACATGAAGACTTACAAGAGAAAATATTTGACCCTTGTTACACTACACAAAACTTGCTTGAGGGCACCGGTCTTGGCTTGGCTATTTCCCGTGATATTGCAACTGAAAACGGCGGAAGCTTAAGTGTGAGCAGTACCGCAGGCGAAGGCTCTGTGTTTACTCTGGCGTTGCCGATTAGCGATATTATTATTCATTAGCCAACTTTACCGCGCCAGTACTATATTGTATTTATTAGGCAGATGATGAGTGCGCTCATACGTCCAATACTATTTCAATAGTCCTTTATACACTACGTTTGCTTGTTCAAATTCATTTCGCTTTTCAAGAATACACGCTAACAAGGTTTTATCTGCCGGGTTGTTATCAAGCTCTAAGGCTTTGTTTACTGCTTTATTTGCCAGCTCATAGTCTGCTGTATTATAGGCAAGGTTGGCTAATACCGAATAAAGTGAGCCGTTGTCAGATTCTTTCTTGATTTGTTGTTCAATAAAGGTAATGGCCAGTGTTGGACTAGGGTGATTAAGCTGCTTGAACAACTTCCAATAACCGGCGTGTTGCTGTTTGCCTGCAATAGCAACAAGTTCTTTTTCTGCATCAGATGACAAGCCTTGGTCAATTAACAATTGCAAATATGCCAGTTGATTCGCTTGGTCTTTGCGCTCGCCACGACTTAACTGTTGCCAATGTGATTTTAAGGCTTTTGCACCTTGTTTGCTGGCAATAGCGGCAAACTCGCCTGTGGTCCATTGGCTAGACCACGTAAAGTAAAGGTCACCCAACAGCTTCTTGTTTTCTTTGGCGAGTGATTGAATTTGTGCCCAATCGTTGAGGCCTTCAAGTACCTGTAGTTTTAGGACAACAAACGATTTGGTGCTGCGAATTTTACCTTCTACGCTTGAGAGCAAATTCATAGCTTCTTGGTTTAGGCCATTGTTCAAGCATAGTTCTGCTTGTTTCATCAGGGCAAGTGGCTCTGCTGTTGGATAGTCCATGGCCTGAATTAAATACACTTGTGCTTGCTGAAAATCGCCAGCTTGGCGTTCTAGTTCGGCTGCTATTAAGTAGTTACTGCCTTGAAAATCGCCTTTTGTGGTTTTGCGAATGAGTTTACGAGCATCTTGCGCCTCATTCATAAGCATGGCATTTATACTTTGATAAAAAGCCTGTGTTTGTTGACGTTTCGACAACCGTCCTATCCATGTTCGCGAGCCCGAAGCTAGCCGCACCAGTTTTTTACCTAGCCACCATATTAAGCAAAAAACTAAAACCGAGATAAGCAATATAATAAAACTACCCAGTAAGGAAGCTTGAATAATAGTGCCTGAAAAATCGATGATCACGCGGCCTTCAATTTGAGTGAGTGTATACCCAAGGAAAAATATAGCTAACACGCAAGCGATAGGTAGAATGAGCCTAATCATAGCGCATTGTCCAAATTCTCATCGCTGTCGGTGAGCGTATTAGAATTATTGTAGAGCCCTTGAATTCTTTTTTCGATTATACCTTGTAGCGATGCTTGTGACGCTAAATTAGCAGGGTAATTTCTGGAGAAATCTATATTTTGCAATTCTTGCAAAGCGCCTAAAAATTGGCTCACTCGGACATTGTCAATTTGATAATGCTCAACCAATAAGCCAATTGCTCTTTGAGTCGCTGCGCGATAAAACTCAACTTGCTCATTTAGCGCTGCGGTTTGCGCTTGTGTTAGGGCATAGTTAAGCTGCTGCTCAATTAGCCACTGTTGGCGCTGAGCTAAGTATGGCTCAAGTGGTTGGTCAACATAATCAATCGAAATTAAGTCATCTACCACTGACTGCCACGTTTTTTGAAGATTTTGGCGCCAGTCACTAATATTTTCACTTAAGGTCAAATCTTGTTGATTAATATTTTCGGGGAGCTGTAATGTATCTAATGGTAACTCGCTTACTGTGGAGAGCATGCCGGCTATGGCCAAGGCAATTGAATTGGTCGATACAGGGTTAACCAAACTTAAGGCTTGAATATCGCCTGCAATTAATGCTCTTACGGGGAATAAAGATGGGTCATTTAGATCATTTAAACGGGTATCTGCCTCTTTTAATAAGGTCATAGCAGTGCGAATGTCTTTTTCCAAATAAAGCTTACGCCCAGCCATATTAACCAAGTAATTCGCTTCTGCCAATAGCCAATCAGATGGGCGTCTGCCCGACATTTCGGCTAGTTGTTTACGTAAAATATTTGCGGCGCTGCTGGCCTGTGCTAGGTCTTGTTGCACATTCGCCAAGTCTGCTGCCAACTGGTTTTCTATGCTAGCTAGGTCTTTTGCAGTGCTTTGTTTCACATTTGCTATGCTGTTTTCAAGAGTTTGCGAGTTTTGTTTAAGCTGACTCACGTTAAATTGTAAGTCGCGGGATTGTT
>JBLHMY010000054.1:0-13247 GCA_047621065.1 Glaciecola sp.
ATTAAACCCTCTTCGCTTACCGGTAAGCTAGTTTCAGAGGTTAACCAAGCTAAGCTGCTATTAATATTTGGCAACGGTAATCTAATTTTCTCACAACGGCTTGTAATAGTCGCTAGTAGCGAATTGGGCTTGGTAGTAGAAAGCAATAAGTAAGTATTCTTGTTAGGTTCTTCAAGCGTTTTTAATAACGAATTACTAGCAGCCTCGGTCATACTTTCTATATTTTCGATAACCACCACTTTGTTGCCTAACAGTTGCGATGTTGTTGTCACATATTCAGATACTTGCCTTATTAAATCAACTCCAATACTGGGCTTATCAGACACCACATATTTCATATCTGGATGAGATTTAGCCTCAAACAATTTGCAGGCTTTACAGGTCCCACAAGCATTTTTAGTTGAGCAAAGAAGAGATTTAACCATTTTTTCAATTAGTTGCCCCTCACCTACGCCTTGATCTGCAACAAACAATAAACCATGATGCAATTGCTGCTTACTAGCACGGTGTTGCAATTGTTCTAAAACAGGTACTAACCAAGGATACATTTACGCTGCACCCCTTGTTGCATAATACCAACTATGAAGAGCCTGCAGGACATCTTGTTTTACTTTGTCGGCGCTATTAGCGGCGTTAATAATGGCGGCATTATCGAGCAGGGAAACCTGTTCTAAGTATGTTTGTCTAGCGCGTTCAAAAAAAGGTAAGCCTGCTAATTCTATACGATCCAGTTCGCCTCGCCCTTTTGCTCTGGCTAAGCCAACACTGGGCTCAATATCTAAATAAAGAGTGAAATCTGGTCTGAAGTCGCCCAAGGTCAGTTGTCTTAATTGCTGCAAATTTTCTAATGGTACCTTTCTTCCCCCGCCTTGGTAAGCAACTGAAGATAAATCGTGCCTGTCACCAATTACAAAAGTATTACTTGCTAGGGCCGGTAAAATGACATTATGCACAAGTTGGCTCCTAGCCGCGTACATTAGCAATAACTCAGTTTCTTGAGTAACTATCTCGTTTTCCCACGTTTGTTTTACGCAATCTCTAATTGCTTCAGCCATAGGTGTGCCGCCAGGCTCACGAGTGCAAATCACACGGTGGCCTAAATCGGTAAAAAACTTTTCAAGCGCATTGATGACAGTACTTTTACCGGCGCCTTCTAATCCTTCTATGACAACAAATGCTGCTTTCATTGCGTGCCTTTCTCATTCTTATCTACAATATTACGTTTGCGCTGAGCTAAATATTCTCTAACCGCTTTGTTATGGTCTTTTAAGTTTGTTGAAAATTGATGGCCGCCATTACCCGTAGCAACAAAATACAAAGAATCGGTTACGGCCGGAAACAAAGTCGCTTGAATAGACGCCTTATTTGGCATTGCAATTGGCGTTATGGGCAAACCTTTAATAACATATGTATTATAGGGCGTAGGAGTGCGCAAATGTTTGCGCGTAATATTCCCGTCATAACTATCCCCTATGCCATATATTACAGTTGGGTCTGTTTGTAAACGCATGTTTTCATTTAACCTGTTCACAAATACGCCAGCAATTTCTGAACGTTCTGACTCTACAGCCGTTTCTTTTTCTATTATGGAGGCGAGTATTAACGCTTCATACTGTGAATTTATAGGTAAATCAGCAAAGCGTGTAGGCCAGACATCTTGCAAGTATGCGTGCATAGCAATTAAAGCACGTTTTAAAATATTTATACTGCTAGTACCGTGAGTATAAAAATAGGTGTCTGGCAACAAACATCCTTCTATACTAAAGTGGATATTAGCGCAAAATTCATAATCACCACCACCCAGTGTTATATATAACTCTTCTTTACTCGAAATGTTATGAGACACGCCTTGTGCTTGAGATAGTGTTTTAATCCATTGCACAATAGTTTGTCCTTCAATAAGTGTGACGCTGAATTGCTTAACTTCGCCATTACTTAGTAAACTTAATACATCGACTAATCGTGCGTTTGCGGGAAGCTCATAAAAACCAGATTGAATTTTTTCGAATTCACGATTGAACTGTAACCAAACTTTAAAGCTGAATCGGTCAATCTTTCCATATGATGCTAAATTATCGATAATTTGATATAAATTTTTGCCTTTAAGCACTTCAAACTCTGTCGCGCTGCTTGTATTTAGTCTTAATTCTTCAATACTTTTAATTTTTGTCCATATGAACGAACCTGCAGCCGCCAAGACCAAAAGCAACAACATCAGCAATATCAAGATTACTTTTTTCATATCCCCCCCCCAAGCGAAAGCCGTTCACTTTTTTGCATACTTATCCACTCATAAACATTGCCATTTAATGCGCTTGCTTGTAGTACATCAAAACTATAAATATTACTAGCTACTGATAAAGTCGACACTGGAGTAAGAAATTTTATAGCGTTACACAAGAAAATAGAATCGGCGTTGATTAATTCACAAAAAAGCGCAGGCACCACTTTATATGCAAGGCCTTCATTTTTAAAAAAAGTGAGGATTGCTTCACGCATAACACCGCTAACCCCGCAGTTAAGAAGTTCAGGCGTAAACCAGACTCCGTCTTTTTTATAAAAAATATTCGCTGCGGTGGCCTCAATTAAGATACCCGCTTGATCACACAATATTAAATCATCGCACTCATATTGCTGAAGTTCTCGTTTAGCCAGCACTTGTTCTAAACGGTTTAGATGTTTAATTCCCGCTAAAAGAGGTTGCGTAGACAGACTCATATTCGCCTGTTTGACACTGAAGTGATAGTTGTCGCTTTGAGCTATTTTAGAGTCAACTGGCTGGCTTGGGAATATACTCATTATAACCGATGTGTTTGCATCCTCAGGAAGCTCATAACCGCGGCCGCCTACACCTCTAGAAATAATAATTTTAACCGCATAAGCCCTGTGACATTTTGTGATCATACTCCCCAGACCAATTAGTAACCATTGTTTAACGGTATCTAAACAAACATTAATGCTGAGTTTTTGGCAGTCTCTTGCTAGTCTTTGAAAATGCTCATTGAATAAAAAAATAGCATCCGACTCGCCATACATAGTGGTAAAACAGCCGTCGCCATAATTCAGAGCCCTATCTTTTATGCACTGCTTGGAAAAAAGTCGCTGCTGTGGTGCTACATAGAACTCAACAATATTCTTAAGGGCCGATTGCAAATCATGTTCTGCATTTAAAGTAAAAATGCTATGAACTGATTCTGGCAAATAACTGGTTATAACAATATTCATACTTAGGCGACTAACGCTTATCCTTAAGGTGATTATGAAGACATAAAAAAAGTGAAGAAAATCTTACAGACTTTTTCACTTAATTTAGCAAATTTACGCAATAATAACGAGCGAATAGCGTTTATTCTTCTGTAATGGATAATTCACTTGCAAACAATAGAGAACCGTTTGTTCCACCAAAGCCAAATGAGTTACATAAGGCATAATCGGCACTAAAAGGTGACGCGCCCTGTGCCACGAAATCTAAGTCACATCCTTCACCTGGGTTATCTAAATTTATTGTGGGTGGTGCAAGTTGATCGCGCAGCGCTAATATTGTAAATATAGCCTCTACAGACCCTGCCGCCCCAAGTAAATGACCAATCATAGATTTTGTCGAACTTACTTTCAGCTTGGCCGCGTTTACGCCAAATACGCTCTTAATAGCAGCAACTTCTGCAATATCGCCGGCGTGAGTTGAAGTGCCATGCGCATTTATGTAACCAATAAGTGATTCTTTTACGTGCGCATCGTTTATTGCATTTTGCATTGCCAGCGCAGCACCTGCACCATCAGGTGGAGGTGATGTCATATGATAGGCATCTCCACTCATACCAAAGCCAGCTACCTCTGCATAAATTTTAGCGCCGCGAGCTTTTGCATATTCATATTCTTCTAACATGACTACACCCGCACCCTCGCCCATTACAAAGCCATCTCTGTCTTTGTCCCATGGGCGACTTGCCGCTTGCGGAAAATCGTTATTAGTTGAAAGCGCCCTTGCTGAGCCGAAACCAGCGAATGCTAATGGAGTAATTGTTGCTTCTGCTCCGCCCGCTAGCATCGCGTCTGCATCGTTATATGCAATTGTACGCGCCGCAATACCAATATTATGCACACCCGTTGTGCATGCAGTCACCACATTTAAGTTAGGACCTTTGAGCCCTTCCATAATAGATAGAAAACCAGAAATCATATTGGTTATGGTTGAGGGAACAAAAAACGGTGACACTTTCCTAGGGCCCCCGCTTAGTAATTTTTTGTGGTTTTCTTCAATCAACGGTAAGCCGCCAATTCCGGAACCAATAGCAATCCCCACACGGCCTGCGTTTTCGTTGGTAACCGTAAGGCCAGAGTCTCTTAAAGCTTGTATACCAGCGGCAATTCCTAATTGTATGAAGCGGTCCATCTTTTTCGCTTCTTTTTTAGGAATGTAGTCTTCAACGTTAAAGTCTTTAACTTCACCCGCAATTTTGGTGTTGTATTCTTGGGTATCAAAAAGGGTTACTTTATCTATACCGCTTTTGCCGGCGAGAATATTTGACCATGTAGAATCAACATCATTCCCCAAAGGCGTAAGCATACCAACACCAGTAACTACCACGCGACGTTTAGTCACAACAGCCTCCTAGTCCAACATAATCTGAAGCAATAAAAAAACGGCTCATTGTGAGCCGTTTTCCCAAAAACTGTCTTACGCGGCGTTATTAGCGTTGATGTAATCGATGGCAGATTTAACTGTAGTAATTTTTTCTGCTTCCTCATCTGGGATTTCAGTATCAAACTCTTCTTCAAGAGCCATTACCAATTCCACAGTGTCTAATGAGTCTGCACCCAAATCATCAACAAATGACGCTTCTGATTTAACTTCATCTTCTTTGACGCCTAATTGCTCGATAATGATTTTTTTTACGCGTTCTTCTATGTTACTCATATTACAGGATTCCTTTATATACCTTAAAAAATTAGCGTGGATAGTTTATTGACCTTATCCTTGCCATGCAAGCTTAACCAGTTAATTAATGCGTGGTCAAACCACAGTACCACTTATTATTGGCTAAAAATTCGATTGTATCAACTGTATACTGGGCATTTCGTACTATTACCTAATCATACATTGATCTAGCTCATGTGCATACCACCATTCACATGGATGGTTTCGCCGGTTATATATGCGGCAGCATCTGAACATAAAAACGCCACCGTGGCTGCTATTTCTTTAGGATCGCCTAATCTATTTGCAGGAATGTCTTTAAATATAGCCGTTTTTTGCTCGTCACTTAAGCCGCGCGTCATGTCAGTATCAATAAAACCAGGGGCAACTACATTAACCGTGATGCCTCGTGAGGCTATTTCTCGGGCCATTGACTTACTAAACCCAATAACTGCGGCCTTTGTCGCTGCATAGTTAGCCTGACCGCCGTTACCGGTAGAACCCACTACCGATCCAATTGACACTATACGACCATTTTTTTTCTTCATCATGCCGCGCATAACTGCTTTTGATAATTTAAAAACGGACGTTAAGTTGGTATGTAAAATATCGTTCCACTCATCATCTTTCATACGCATAATAAGATTATCACGGGTAATTCCAGCGTTATTTATAAGTAAATCAATACTTCCATACTTTTTAGTAATGACGGCAATGGTGGCGCTTACTTCTTCATCAATAGTCACGTTTAAGCGCATACCAATACCTGAATCGCCTAAGTATTCAGAAATTGCATCAGCACCATTATCGCTAGTAGCGGTGCCAACAACTATGGCACCCAAGCTGGCAAGTTGCTGGGCAATAGCCTTACCGATACCCCGACTTGCTCCGGTTACTAATGCGACTTTTCCAGTTAATTCAAACATAGTGTTCCTTCTATACTAATTTTGCAGTTATAAAAATAGTAAACGCGTTATCAAATATCATCAGGACTGTTCATTTTTCGTGTAGCTACGCTTTTATCTATGCGTTTAATTAAACCCGATAGAACTTTGCCAGGACCCACTTCAACAAATTCAGATACGCCTTGTGCTATAAGATACTGCACGCTTTTTGACCATTGAACAGGTAAATAGATTTGGCGCACTAGGGCTTCTTTAATGTCATCAACATTGTCATTAATTGCTACATCAACGTTATTAACGATAGGTGTAGTTGCTTGTTTAAATTGAATAGCACTTAGTAAAGTTTGTAGTTTTTCACTAGCGCCTTTCATTAACGCGCAGTGACAAGGTACACTTATATCTAAAGGTAGCGCTCTTTTAGCGCCGGCTTCTTTTAGCGCAATGGCTGCGGCGTCTGCAGCGGCTTTACCGCCTGCAATAACCACTTGACCCGGTGAGTTATAATTAACAGGGGCAACAACTTGCTTGGTTTGAGTAGCTATTTTCGCGCAAACTGCGGCAATTGTGTCGTCATCTAAGCCAATAATTGCATACATTGCACCATCGCTTGGCGCAACGGCCTGTTGCATAAATTGTCCACGGGCTTGGACTAACTTTACACCAGCACCTAGTCCAATCACGTTTGTGGCAACTAAGGCAGTATATTCACCTAAGCTATGCCCTGCATAAAAGCTTGGTGTGAATTCAGTTTCAGCTCTTAATACGCTTAGGCAAGCAATACTTGCCGTTAGTAATACCGGTTGCGTAATTTCTGTTTTATTAAGCTGCCCGTCATCAGATTGCGTGACCTTCCATATGTCATAACCAATAGCATCTGAGGCCTCTTCAAATACCCTTTTTACTGTGCTGAAATCGCGGGCTAGGTCGGCTAACATGCCCACCGATTGACTTCCCTGACCTGGGAATACACATGCTAATTTACTCATTATTAGATCTCGTTTTTGATTATTATGTTACTAATATTTTACTAATGCCGAAGCCCAAGCAAAACCGCCGCCAAAGGCTTCTAGCAATAAATTTTGGCCCCTTTTTATACGACCATCTCTAATGGCAATGTCTAAAGCCGTAGGCACGGTTGCAGCAGAGGTATTGCCGTATTTTTCTAAAATCAATACCACTTGATCAAGTGACATATCTAACTTTTTTGCGGTCGCTTTAATAATCCGAAAGTTAGCTTGATGAGGCACTAGCCAATCTAGATCAGATTTTACCATGTTATTGGCCTGAAGTGTTTGTTCAACAATTTCGCTTAACTTAGTAACCGCAACTTTAAAGACTTCATTACCCTTCATTTCCCCCCAATTTTCGTGAACAGAAGCTTCATCGCCGCGCGTTGGATTACCTACACGTAATAAATCTGAATACGATCCCGCGGCATTAATGTGAGTTGATAATATACCGGGTTGTTCACTGGCTTCTATAATAGTTGCGCCGGCACCATCGCCGAACAAAATTATCATTGAACGGTCTTTAGGATCGATTAAGCGACTCAAACAATCACTACCAATAACTAAAATTCGTTTTGCCATGCCGCTTTTGATATATTGATCAGCCACACTTAGCGCGTAGCAATATCCTGCACAAGCAGCTGCTATATCAAATGCCGGAATATTATCTACCTTGAGAATTTTTTGAATTTCACAGGCTGTACTGGGTAACGCGTAACGACCGCTTGTCGTAGCGCACACTATCATGTCTAAGTCACTGGGCAGAAGTTGCGCAGCCTCTAAAGCTTTTATTGAAGCTTCAGCACCCATGGTGGCCGGGGTTTCGTCAGCGCCTATAAGTCGGCGCTCTTTAATACCAGTGCGATCGGTAATCCATTGATCAGACGTATCAATCATTAACTCTAAGTCAGCGTTGCTGCGAACGTCTTTTGGAAAATAGCTACCCGTGCCAATTATTCGGGAATACATATTCACTAGTGCTCCATTAACTCTTGTTCTATTTTGGTTTTTATTTTATCTGGAACCGATTGCTGTGCTTCGTTAATTGCTTGCACAATTGCATAATAGCAGGCTTCCGTAGATGCGTTACCATGACTCTTAATCACAGTCGAGCGCAATCCTAACAGACTGGCTCCATTATACTGGTCGGGGTTCATACGTTGATACAAGCTTTTGAGAAGAGGAAGTGCAAGTTTGCTTAAAACACGAGCAATTAAGGTTTCTTTGGTCAGTGTTTTAATTTCTTCGACTAAAAATTTTGCAATACCCTCACTCGCTTTCAGAGCAACATTGCCAGTGAATCCGTCGGTAACGACTACGTCGGTTTCGCCCGCAAAAATATCATCGCCTTCAACATAACCAACATAATTTATGGCTGCGCAGTTTTTTATTAAGCTATCAGCATGCTTAACTAAGCTATTGCCTTTTATGTCTTCTTCACCCACATTTAGTAGAGCTACCGCTGGTGATTCAATGCCTTGGGTTTGTTGCATTAAAACCGAACCCATTACGGCATATTGAAAAAGATTCTCAGCATTGTAGTTAATAGACGCACCTAAATCTAACAGCAATACTTTTTTACGGTTTTGCGTAGGCAGCAAGGTACAAAGCGCGGGCCTCGATATACCCGGAATAGTTTTAAGCACGTAATAAGCCATTGCCATTAATGCACCGGTATTTCCCGCACTAACGCAAGATTGAGCGATACCTTGTTGAGTTAAATCGAGAGCTTTTCGCATGCTTGATAACTTTTTTTGCCGAATGGCTGACGCTGGTTTGTCGGTCATTTCGACAATTTGTTCGCACACCTCAAAGGTAACCCGGTGTGAATAAGGCGCTAAGGTAGATGTGAAGGATGATAGGGTATTTTCGTTGCCACATAAAATTACCGAGACAGCGTCGAAATCACATAAAATTCTTTTTATAGCGCCCAAAAAAACATGGGGGCCGCGATCGCCCCCCATGATATCAATTGCTATTGTGACATTCACAAATATAAGCCTAAATGCTTACTTTGCCGTCACTTTTTCACCTTTGTAAAAACCATCGTTTGTCACATGGTGACGACGATGAGTTTCGCCAGAGGTCGCATCTACCGACAATGTCGCGCCTGGTAATGAGTCATGTGAACGACGCATTCCACGCGTAGAGCGTGTTCTTCTACTTTTCTGTACCGCCATGGGTTACTCCTAGTCTCGCTTAAGTTCTTTTAAAACCGCAAATGGGTTTTCACGCACTGGTCCCGGTTCGATATCTCCAAATTGCATATTGTCAGCTTTTACCGAACACTCTTGTTGCGAGTGTAAGGGAACTAAAGGTAAAGACAAAATTAATTCATCTTCTAGCAATTCAAATAAATCGACCTCTCCTTGGTCATCGACCTGTACCGGTTCGTATGCGTCTGGTAATAAGTCTGTTGCTTCCGTCCCCTGCACGGGTGTGAAACAAAACTCAGTATGCACTGAGTGGTCAAACACTTGATTACATCGCTGACAAATAAGTTGAACCTGTGAATGCATTTCACCACTAAAGTAAGTAAGACTCTGCGCGTCTTTTAAAAACTCAACTTTAACAGACACTTCAGCATCAACCGCCGCTACCGCTGAACTATATCGCAACATTTCGCTTGCAAGATACACACCGTCATATTTCGACCGCAATTGCGCACTCTTGTTTGGATCTAGTTTTTTTGGTAGTTTCACATTTGTCATAGCGCGCGCATAATATAGATTTACACGCCTTTAGTCAAAGGTTTTCATTAGTTTGGGCACCATTCATCCAATATAAAGTGTTCACCTAGGGTGTTTCTTCGCTATTTAAAACATAAATTTGTTTTTCCTATACGCAATGCCCTTACAAGGGTGTAAAATACACCCTTGTAATTAATAGATAACTAACTAACAATATGAGCCTATGGTATCGTTAAAATCTCCGCAACTCCCTATTTTACTTGCCTCGTCGTCTGTATATCGAGCTAGGTTATTAGCGCAGTTAGGGCTTGATTTTATTCAAGCTTCTCCTAATATCGATGAATCTCGCAAAAGCGGCGAAACACCCTTAGCGATGGTAAGTCGGCTAAGCGAAGAAAAGGCGATTGCACTGAGCAAACAGTATCCGTCGCATCTTATTATAGCGTCGGACCAAGTGGCAATAACTCAGAAAAATGAAATTTTAGGCAAACCCCACCAACACAACGCCGCGGTTAAGCAACTTATGCTTATGTCTGGCCAAAAGGTCGATTTTTTAACTGGGCTGTGTGTATTGTCACCCGATGTTAATAATAATGGCACTTGGCATAAACAGCTTATAGTAGAACCGTACTTTGTATATTTCCGAGACCTTACATTTTCGCAGGTAAGCGACTATGTAACAAAAGAAAAACCTTTAGACTGTGCCGGTAGTTTTAAATCTGAAGGTTTGGGCATTAGTTTATTTACAAAACTAGAAGGTGATGATCCTAACGCCTTAATTGGTTTGCCGCTTATACAGTTATGCAGCATGTTAGAAAAACTAGATATGTCTGTTTTAGCAAAAAACTAAAGCAACCTTGTTAGCGCCAATGTTACCGGCGCCCGCATTATTTACTTTCGCAAAGCTTGAAAGCCAAACCAACCGGCAGTTGCCGAACAACTTGTCAAGAAAGTACCCCATGCCCAGTCAATCAGCATAATTTTTAGACTAAAGCCTTCTATTATACTATAGCAAGTAAGGTTATAAGCTCCGTAGCTAGCTAAACCAAGCAACGCACCGTCTATTGCAGCATAAGTCCATGGTTTTTCTCTGTTGGGGACAATTGCCAGCACAAAGGTAACACTGCCATACATAAGGTAAAACACCAGCCATGGCCATGTAATATATTCACTTCGTAACAGTCCCTGCATTTCTACTTGGTACCAGTTGGTAGCAAAATAACCAAGCCAAAAAGCATCTAATAAAGCGAAAGCTATAAATATGCTCAGTAATGACAACGCTATATTACTTAAAAACAGTTTGATTTTAGTCAGCATAACTTTCATCGTTCCTTGTTGACAACATTACACATATTGAGTTGTTTACGAGTGCTACCCAAAGAACCAATAAGACACCAAAATAGCCGCAGTAATACCCGCTAAATCGGCGGCTAAACAACAGCCCACAGCGTAGCGGCTATGTTTTATGCCTACCGCACCTAAATAAACAGCAAGCACATAGAAAGTGGTTTCAGTTGACCCTTGCAAAACCGAAGCTAGTCTTCCTACAAAAGAGTCTGCCCCATGAAACTGCATAGTTTCAATCATCAACGCTCGCGCACCTGAGCCACTTAGTGGTTTCATCATTGCGGTGGGTAATGCATCAACAAATCGCGTGTCCAGGCCTGCTAAACCAACTAAAAAAGCCACTTGGTCGGTAACAAATTCCATAACACCACTTGCACGCAGCATACCTATGGCAAACAACATTGCCAGTAAAAATGGAATAATGGAAATAGCGACATCAAATCCTTGTTTTGCTCCCTCTACAAATTGTTCGTAAGTATCTTGACCTTTGCGCCAGCCTATAACCAGTACCGCAACAATAAAGGTCATTAATGCAAAATTGGCAATTAAGCTTGATTGACTCGCCAGTTGCTCTGTCGCTAATCTAGAGAAATAAAGCATAACAGCAGCCAAAAGACTAAAGGCCCCTACCAAATAAATAAGCACCACTTTATTAAATAAATTTACTCGCTGTACAGCACACGTCACCATCAGGCCCACTAATGTAGATGCACTGGTTGCTAATAGAATAGGAATAAACACATCGGTTGGCTGCGCTGCGCCTTGTTCTGCTCTGTATAAAAAGACGGCAATAGGGAACAACGTTACTGAAGAGGTGTTAAGCACCAAAAATAAGATTTGAGAATTGGTTAAGGTGTCTTTTACTGGCGATAAGGTTTGCATATCTTGCATCGCTTTTATCCCAAATGGGGTAGCTGCGTTATCTAGGCCCAGTATATTAGCCGACATATTCATGGTAATACTACCTAGGGCCGGATGGTCTCTTGGAATATCTGGCATTATGCGGCATAACAAAGGTGCAAGCAGTTTAGAAAACTTAGCAATAAGTCCAGAATTTTCAGCCACTTTAAATATACCTAGCCAAAAGGCTAACACGCCTATTAGCCCAAGTGCTATATCTACGCTGGTGCGCGCCATACTGGTCACCGCTGTCATAACCTGTTCAAAGCTACCCATGTCACCTGTAACCAATACTTTTATGCAAGTGGCAATGAATGAACTAACAATAAAAGCTAACCAAATTTTGTGCAGCATAACTGCCCTCTTTTTATTATGTTTTGGTGTGTCACATGTGTATTGCTATGCTTGCGCTACAGTTAAGTTGCTGCTTCGGCACAAAGCATAAATTGCTTCAGCAGAAATGATATCATCAAAACCAAAGAATTAAAGATAACATTGTATTTAGACGTGAGTAATTTATTATTTACTACAGTGTTATTTAATTGATTTACAATAGCTTTCTTTCATGAAAGATATGTTCACATACTTTAATAAGCTTATAAAAACACTTTGCACTTGGTCTATTTAAGTTATTAGAAACTTATCAACGAACCGGAGATACGCGGGTATCACAAATGTTTGTTAGATACTCAGCTTGGGTTGAACTATATGCTGGCACGATACGATGATCCAAAACGGTCCTGTCAAGTTACCGAATTCGGATGAACAGAACCACAATTTAACTGCCTATGCCAAATTTTGGACACAACTCGCCCGACCCCATTCAACGAACGCTCGGTCACGGAAAATTCTATAATGACTTCACCATTCAACGTGACTTCAACTTTGGTGCATAGACAACAAGTCAACACATGATACTAAGAAATACATAATTTCATGTCACGGCTACCCGCATTCAACTTTCAATATTGCTGTACTAACGATCTAACAATCTCAGAAACTTAAACCTGTCATATCAACAAAAACGGCTAAAACATCTTCTCAAAAACATGTAGCCACTCTAAACGCCAGCTGTGACAAAGAGTAGTGCATGACCTTAATTCGTCTTATACTCATTAAAAGTTTATGCTTGGGGTTACATGAATTATTAGATGAATTGGCTACCAAGTTGATTAATACATAGGTCCATTTAAAGTTAGGTCGGTTTTTAGTTACGAATGCTGGTATGTATTTACGTAAAATAGTTAACATTAAAGAGTCAAGAGGCAAAACCTTTTGGGTATGTGATGGGGGATGCATCATCATCTGGCCAGGGGCTTTATGGCGCGTCAGCCAGTCCTTAAGGGTTCTTAAGCCAGGGTGAAGCTTTGGAAATGCTTACCTAACGTGCATATCAGTTATATTAGTTGCAAGTAGGTCACGTTTCACTTGTCGGTGGCAATAGTTAGAACAAGTAACAACAAATAAATGTGACAAGCTT
>JBLHMY010000055.1:0-12968 GCA_047621065.1 Glaciecola sp.
CCATAAAAGGTCGTTCGTTTACTTGCCTTACTTTACCGTTAATTGGTGCGCTTTCAACCGCAGGCTTTTCAACGATAGTCCCCACGTGCAGTACATCAACAATATTAGGCTGTGACGAAAACTCAAGTAGAAGGTTTGCCTGAAGGATAAAAGTAGCGCATGATTTTTGTGAAAGACTGCCCACATGCAGCTTTAGCACCTGCTTTTTGTGTACACTTTTACCCTGCACAATATACAAATGACTGTTTTTTGAGGCGGTAAGCGTCTTAACCACCGTATACTGGTCAATGCTTTGACCTTCTTTGTATATATCCACTGTTGTCATTGGTTATTAGTTCCAACTATCTATAGCAATGGCGTCAATATTCGGCCATTTCTGCTACATACTAGTATATTGACATCTTATGCAGGTTTTACACCAACAAACTTTATGAGCGCTTGTTCAACAACAATAAATACAATGACAACAGCAGTTTGTATTTGGAGATAAAACAAAAAATTGTTGCACCTTTAAACACCTCCATTAACAACATAAGACAGATATGCTGTCATATGAAAAAATTGCAGCTAGTCGCTGCCTTTGACATTAGCTTGCGTACCATTTAGCGCGCAGAAAAAAAAAGCAGCCGCTTCCAAAGAAACTATAATGAGTTTATGTGCGGTATTTGAAGTTCGCCAAAGTGAACTCATCAAACTTGATGAAGAGAAATATCAGCCGGTAACAGTTTAGCTTGATTTACAGGCTGTTATGGCCCGTCACAATTATCGTTATCATCTATATACCTTTAATAAATGCTACTTATGCAAATGGCGTGGCAGCAAGTTTGATAAGCCCGCAAAACCTTATATATCCTCAATTTTTAATGGCCGTGGTTGCGTTCCATCTATATCGGTGAAACCATATTTGTGAGCAAGTTTTGCAACAATGAGAACACGACCAGTTTCTTTCATTATATTCGGATCTGTTGCCAGTGCTACCACTGCTCGCCCTACAAATTGCGGTGATTCGGAGTTTGATAAATCTAAGTGTTGTGCAGCTTTCATCACAGATTCAGTTCGCACCAAACCAGGGTATAAGGAAATCGCTGCAACATTGTATTCTCGTAGTTCTTGGGCAATACAGGCTACCATTTGGTCACATGCTGCTTTGGCAACGCCGTATGCCACACCTTTATCATTTCGTTGCGCGGCAAAAAATGACAGGTTTATTATTAATGCGCCGGGCTGCTGCATTAATAACGGTGCGCCAAGCACACTTGATATATAATGAGCCCTAACGCCGGCTTGAAACATAGCATCCCAGCGTGACGTAGGCAGCGTCCAGAATCCGTTTTCCTTCCAAAACTCGGTACCATCGGTAAAGTGTTCATAACCGCCCCAAACGTTATTAACCAAAATATCTAGTTTATTTTTCTCATCTATAATACGCGTAAATACGGCCTCTACTTCCGAGTCTATTCGATGATCACATTGAATCGCGATACACTCACCACCCAGCTTTTGGATTTCGTCAACGGTTTGATGAATGTTCCCAGCAAGGTTTGAAGCAGATTCACCCTCGTTAATTGTTCTTCCGGTAATATAGACTGTTGCGCCTGCTTCACCTAAACAAAGGGCAATACCCTTTCCAACACCGCGACTCGCTCCGGTGACAAGTGCAACTTTACCTAGTAGAGGTTTCATTTATTTCCTTTGCGTGGATAGCGCTTCCCCACATGATATTTTTATCATGCAAGGTCTTTGTTTGCTGAAGTTTTCATTTATTAAATATACCTCAAATCAATTACCTTAATAAGTAAGATAACTATTTTGTGAAGATACCCAGTAACACGGGTTATAAAAACGCCATTAATTATTGGACAGAACCTTTGCCTACAAACTCGTTTTCCCAACGTTTCACTAAGGACTTTTGAATAGCAACTTCAGTATTGATGATACTTAGACCTTCAGAATAATTAAAATAATACGTATTCAAAGCTACATTACTTTCTACTTGCGTCAACTGTTTTGACGCATTACGTAGCACATTATGCATTCTAAGTGCCTGTAATCGTTGTTTTTGTAGAGATAAATCATTTGCCTCGGCGTGATTATATTCAGTGTTTGCTTGGCGTGTATGTTCAGCCGTAATGTTAGCCGTTAAGTACAACGTTTTCATAGAAGATACGGGGGGGGAAGATGTTCGTTCAAACGGTTGGGATATGCTCAATGCTTTGTTGTTAGTAGTCGTTTTAATCGCTTTATTAACAGTGCTACTGATTACAATAATCAACAGCCAAACAAACAACCCTAATAGAGCCAATTGAATTAAGAGTTTTCGTTTTACGAGCCGTTTATTTCCACCGACCTTAAACCTTGAATTTTGACCTCTTGCATCACAGCCACTGTCTACTTTCTGGTAGCTTGTTCGAGTGCCCGCTGAATGCGCAGTTTTACTGCCTTGTTTGTAATTCGTTTTATAGCGCACCTAAAGCGCCTTCACTTAATGAAGTTTGCCATTGTGTCGTTAAGGTCGTTAAGCGCATTTGTTTACCTGCAAACTGTTTTTGAATATCAATGAGTTGATTAAAGGGGATTTGCGGACTTACTGCTACAACAAGCTCAGTATTTGCCATTATTTGGTTAATACTAACGACTTGTTGTTGAGTGTCGTAAAACTGGCCTTCCCAGAATAACAAGACGGTTTGCTGCTGCGAATCCTCAGCGTTAATATTCGAGCGCTTGCTGCTTGTTTGATTATTTTGTGTGGAGTCTTGTATAGATAGCTCTATTTGATTCGACACATCAATGGTAGCCGATATTTTATTTACTTGAGAAGCATTATCGGTTTGCGTTTTACTTGGCAATGCAACCGACATCAACGCAATAATGAGTAAAGCAAAAAACGCCATAGACAAACCAAGTGCAACCTCGGTCATTGCTTGAGTGGACGTGTCTTGCATAGTGCTTACATCATTATGGTGTTGCATATTATATCACCCTTGGAACCCGCTGATTATGTTGTCTAAAATTAAGTACTAAAGAGTTTGATGTAGTATTAGATTTTTATCAGTCATAGGCTGTGTAATAGCGCTAATGCAAATAAATGTCGTATTCTCTATATCAAAAATTTACGGCTTATACTTCTTGGCTATGAAACGGTTAACCCTTTTTTTACTCAATGAAGTAAAATAGCAGTAAACTTGCCTTCAAAGCGGGTATAAATGAGTGCATTGGTCAAATCCTCGAGGCAGCAGTTCGTATGGCGAAGATTTTGGCAACACCAGTCACCACAATTACCCGTCTAACGATTACCAAAACTTGATGGATGTAGTTGACGCCGTTATTGCCAAAGGCAATATCAATCCCAAGGAATTATTTGTAACCGGCGGATCTGGCAGAGGTACACTAACCGCGTGCAACAGTAGCCAAGGTCTATCTGTTTATTCCCTTAGCAATACCGACTTGGATTCTGTGTTGGTTAAACGACTGCCACAGTTAAGTAGAAAAGTAAACTTAACGGGCTTGTCAGTGCAGTTCGATGTAAACGATTTAAACGTAAATGTTGGGCCAAAAATCGGGACGTGGTAGCAATGGACCTAAATTCAAGCGCAGAGATTAATGCCTTCACATTTCAGATCACGTAGGCTTAATGCTGCAAATTGAAGGCCGCCCTTTTTACGACAGTCAACAAAAAGCTATTTTTTACGTAATATAAAATTACTCGACTCTATTATTGACGCAGGGGTTTCAAAGCTAGTTTAAGATTACTCAACAACGAAGCGATGAGTATTATCGACGTGTTCTTAGCCGTAAACCCAGTAACTAGATTCACGCCCAAATACAGTGTCTGTGACATTTGTGGGTCTAGTTTTTGTCGCAAACATTAGTCGGGTAGGTTCTTCTCTAAAAACCTTGCCATATTCTCGCCCATCACTTTACGGATGACCACTTCAGGCATGCCCCTATCTAGCATTGCTTGAGTCAGCACAGCCAATTCACTTGCATCAAAACTTGTACTCACGGTTCCATCGTAGTCAGAGCCGAGCGAAACGTGGTCCTCACCCACCAGCTTAACCCCATACTCTATTGCCGATACTATAGAGGCCGGAGATGTTCCACAAACCGCAGCATCCCAAAAGCCAACGGCAATTATACCGCCGCCTTCGGCTATTCTCTGCATGAGTTCATCAGAGATATTTCGAGGTGTATCGCAGTGACCTCTAAAGCCAGTGTGGCTGACAACTAAAGGCTTATTCGACTGTGCCAAAACATCGCTAACCACAGCTTCAGATGAATGCGACACATCAACAATAATATCCTTAGCTTGCATCATTTCTAGCGCTTGTTTACCAAACTTTGTTAAGCCTTCGCCACTGGTGCCGTGTAAAGAACCACCCAGTTTATTATCAAAAAAATGCTGCAAACTCATCATGCGAAAGCCTGCGTTGAACAACACATCAATATTAGCTACATCACCTTCCAGTGCGTGCGAGCCCTCAGTGCCAATTAGTCCCCCTACAAAATCAGGGTTTGATTCCCGAGCAACGGCCCACGCTTTTAGGTTAGACTTAGTTAAAATAACCGTAAAATCTTGTGGGTGGTCTTTTGCTAAGTGATGCACTCGCTTGGCTTGAAATAAGGCCCGCTCTTTTAAGCTACTCCAAGTTGCAATAGGCCACAGTTGCGCAATCGCCAGCGTTGTAACGCTGTCGATTGTGGAGGCATCGTTGCTCTCATAGTTTTGACCTGAAGGTGACTTGGTTACCGATGTAAACATTTGTAGGCCTAAATTACCCTCTTGCATGCGCCTTAAATCAAGGTGACCAAAGTCATGCCGACCCGCCATACTGCGCTCCCACAAGCTAGTATCAGCATGCCAATCACCTACAATTAACGTAGCATGCAGCTGTGCAGCAGCCGGTGAAATTATATACGGCGCATGTTCAATTACAATATTCATCGAATCGTCTTGCATGCGCACAGCTATGGGACGTATCACAAATAAAGCCAATGCTACTAAAATGCCTACACCAATAAAAAACTTTTGCATACTATTTATCCTTTAAAAGTAGTCTTAATGGCAAACAAATCCCAGTTTACGTTCTTATAAACCTACTACTATTACAGTGCGTTAAGCTGTGCTTATATGCAACTTTTAGAGTTTCAAAATATTGTCTTTGCTATCTTTATCAATAAACCTTACGAAGGGATCCACGCCTACGTAGGCCGGTTTGATGCTGTTACTCTCATTTAAATCTAAGGTAATCACAAGTTCAGATTCGCCATCTAGCAGCTGGTGCTTTTTACGATATAAAATAACAGTGTCGCTATCAAAATCATTGGGGTCGTCGCTAAATACGACTATATCTACCTCATCATAGAATATGGCTGTGGTTTCGTTACCCTCGCCGTCAGCAATCATTCTAGCGGTATCTATTTTGAGGCTAATTTGATCAGAATCTTTTTCCCATTTGGCCTCAACCAACTTTATGTTATATAGATTAATCTCAGTAAACTGCTGCTCTATAAAAGAGTGGTCGGTGGGTTCTGCAACTGCTTTTATCGCACTCAATAAATCTAGCGTGGTAGCCTTGTGTCCTTCTGAAAACTTATATTTTTGAACCAATCCTTTAATAGCTTGGTTGAGCTTTTCAAAACCTACTCTGTCGGCAATAGCCATCATAACTACCGATCCCTTTCGGTAATGAATATAAGCTTGATCTTCAGCCCGCAATAGCGGCATTTCTTCCAAATATTCGTTTGCTCTTCCGCTTAAGTAGCCGTCTAACTCGAAGCTTAAAAATTTACGTATTTTTGTTTCGCCATATTTTTTTACCATTAATTGCAAAGCGGCATATTGCGATAGGGTTTCAGACAATACCGCGCTTCCTTGCACATTTGCAGGATTTAGTTGATGCCCAAACCATTGATGGGCTACTTCATGCGCAGTTACATAATATACTAGGTCTATTTCGTTAGTATCGCGCCGGTCTACTATAAAACCGATGCGTTCTGAAAAAGGCACCGTGTTAGCGAAACTCTGCGCAAATCTTCTATACCCAGGAAATTCAATAATACGCAGTTGTTTGTGCTGATAAGGCCCAAAAGCTTGACTAAAGAAATCGATTGAATCTTGCGTCGATTCAATCATAGTGTCTACATTCCAAGCATGGTCTTTATGATAATAAACCACAATATCCACACCATTATGAGGCGATGTTTTCACTTTTAATCTCGCCGACATTATGTTGTAGAAATTAATCATGGGCGCATCCATCTCATACACAAAGTAGTTACGCTTACCCTGAACCCAATAATCTGTTAAATAGCCCGGCGCAATCGCAAGTTGATCCTCAGTAGTAGAGAGGGTTGCTTTGAAATCGATCATGCCCACATGTTTACCAAAAAAGCTCTCGTTATATCGGCTTTCGTCTTCTAGTTTATGAGCACGTTGAGGAGGCGGCAAATCTTGTTTACGCCGGTCGTGTTGGTCTTTTAAATAAATCCTTTGATTAACGCCAAAAGAAGGTAAAAGCTCGTAATTGTTGATAAAAGTACCGTTTTGCAGCAATGTTAAATCTTCATCACGGTCTTTAAACCCTGTATGTTGGCGTGTAATACGTATCGTTATATCTACAATTTCTCCTGGAGCGATAGGCTTGGGAAACGACATCCATGCCGTTTTAAAGGAATCATTGTATTGTGATATTACCGCGCCTTCAATTTCAATTGTACTGTTACGGGGATAGTTAATTAAGAAGCGCTGTACCGGTTCAGATTCTTTATTTGTCAGTGCCAATTTAGCTGCAACTTCAAGTTTTCGAAGCTCAGGAAAGATTGCGACGTTTATATCTATAGCAGTTGTGGTAAGAACAGGATCGTCAATATATTGCGCGAACGCTTTTTCGTAATCACCGCGGATTTGTTTCAACTCTTTGGTAGTTATATATTCGTTCGTTACCCGCGTATTGTAATGAATTAGCGTGCCTACACTAATGAACACAACAGTGCCGATGACTACGGCGGTTTGCCCTCGCCTGCCTAGCCCGTAGCCTATAGACATTAAGCGAGATTTAATATTTATCTCAGGACCACGTTGCCATAAGGCAAAACTAAACGCCGATAACACCAAGGCAAATGCCCCCCAATAAAGCATATAATGAACTTGGGTTTGCATTAACCAGCCATAACCATTCATATCGGAGTACTGCAAAGGAGGTGCCTCGCCATACTTAAACATGTTGTGTTCAAGGCCGATTTGGTTAAAGACTAGCGATACAAAGAAGTATCCTACAAAAATAAGCATGCCCACGTATTTGTTTGGGCTTAAGACTTGAATAAAGAATGCCAAAACTACCAGTAACAATTGAGGTAAAGCTGTAAAAAAAAGCAAACTGACAAAATACTGATATAAATCGAAGTCTAAGTGGCCTTTACTGAGTTGATTCGCCAGAGTAGAGAGCGTACCTACGGCCAACAAACTAATAATAATTAAGCTAACGGCAATTAATTTAGAAAACCAAAAGGTAAAATTATGCACCGGCATGCTGTCTACAATATCGCCTATTCCTGTGTTGCGTTCTCGCCACACCACCTCTGCGGTATAAAAGGTAATTACGATAATGATAGAAATTGAAAATGCACCCTGGATAAGCTCCACCATGTACTGCGTTAATGGCCAGTTGCTGGTGCCATACATTCCTTGTGGATTCACAAATTCTTTCAGCACTATAACGGCAGCAATTATAAGCAGCACTATAAAGCCGGGACTTAAAAAAACCTGTTTCATTTCAAATGAGACGCGCGTAGTAAACTGCTTCAAGCCAGAACCAATGGAGTACTTATAACTAATGTTGTTTTCAAGCGCCTTTGCTATACCATGGCCAGATCGCGATTTCTTTTCTTTTCTAGTGGTTAAGCTTAACGGCGAAAATACTCTGCCTAAGCCAAATAAAATGGCGATGCCAATTGCCAACCATACCAAGCGATTAACTAGTATGTTGCCAGTTAAAGCAACCACCTCAAGGTTCTTTTGGCTAGGTGACCAATAACGCGTTGCATCAGAAAATGCGCGTATACCAAAAGGGTCAGTAAGGGCAAGCATTTCACGTTGATAGGGTTCGTTGAAAATCGCGCCAGATGCGCTGTATAAAACAAAAATAGCTAATGCAAACAAATATACCGCCATCATGCTTCTAAAACGAAGGGCCGCAGCATAAAAAATAGCTGAAATTACAAAGCTTGTAGGAATGGTGAATAGTAAATACGGTGTTAAATACGCCATAGCGTTAAATTCAGTCAAACGCGCAGCATCTAACCACGGCATTAGACTGCCTATAAACAGCCCCAATGGCACCATAATCGATACGGTCAACACCATTAGATAAGCGCCCATAAATCTACCAAACTGGTAATTAAATGGCTGTAGTGGTTTTGTATACAGTATTTCACTCATTTGCATTGCGTCATTTCGCATAGCGGTACTGGCAACAAAATTGACGATTAAGAACATGCCAAAAAAACCGAAAATCAACATGACGCGAGCTATAGAAAATGCACCATTTGTATCGATATTACCACCACCGCTGATTTGAACTGCTTCAATAACAATGGTTAAAAATGGCAGTAGAAAAAAAAGTAAACTGGTAACAATGAACGAGGGCTGTTTTGCCATGAAACGCCACTCAAAACAAAGCATACTCATAAACATAGTCTGAATTCCTTATGATCGAGCACTAGGTGATGAAGATTTTTTGGCTGCGCTGCCGTTATCATCGCGATCATTATTTACAGCTTCCTTTTCAAAAGCAGATTGAGCTCGTTGACGTTTTAATATATTGAAATAAGCATCTTCTAAGGTAGCAGGCGCTGATTCAAAACCAACTGGCGCACTATCCGACATTACATGTAACACGGTACGTCCGGCGAATAAGCGTTTTGAAATAACATCGTATTTCTGTTCAAAAGCTTCCATTTCTTCAGGCAAAACGGTTTTTCGCCAAATTTTGCCCATAAGCGCATTAGTCACTTCAATAGGGTTTCCTTGGAGTAAAATTTTACCATTTCCTAAAATAGCCATATCGGGGCATAGCTCACAAACATCATCCACAATATGCGTCGACAATATAATAACTTTGTCTTTGCCTAAACTTACTAATAAATTATGAAAACGGTTACGCTCTTCTGGGTCTAGCCCAGCAGTAGGTTCATCTACAATAAGTAAATCAGGGTCGCCTAACAAGGCTTGCGCAATGCCAAAGCGTTGCCGCATGCCACCAGAAAAGGAACTAACTGAGCTTCTTCTATGGTTAAATAAGTTGGTGTGGGCAAGCAAGCCTTCTACAGCTTCATGGCGTTCGCCTTTTGCCGTAATACCTTTTAATATGGCTAAGTGATCAAGCAGATCATAAGCACTAATTCTTGGGTATACCCCAAATTCTTGGGGTAAATAGCCTAAGCGTTGACGCAGTTCGTTTGGTTGCTCAATTACGTCAATATCATCAAACTTAATCAGGCCCTCGTCTGGCTGTTGTAATGTGGCTATGGTGCGCATTAAAGTAGACTTGCCCGCGCCGTTTGGTCCTAACAAGCCAAATAAGCCTTTGGAAATATTCAGAGAAACACCATCTAAGGCTTTAATACCGTTTGAATAGGTTTTATTAACGTCGGTAATGGTGAGCATGGCTGTATCCAAAATAGTAGTGATTGTAAATAGCGCTACTGTGCACACTTACTTAATACTGTTTAAGATATCAATGCATTAAGAAAATTAAAAGAAACAATCTACTGAGAAGTGTTTCGAAATGTGTGTGAAGTAGTTTTTATTGCTAGAGCGGCGCATGTTTAGGCTGCTTAATCAGTCATTTCACCGCGCAAACCAACCGCCATAGAATGGCGCATTTGTTCAAGCGATAGATCTTTTTTACTCAATAAATAATGCAATTTAGCCAGCGCAGCCTCTGGCGTTATATCTTTGCCTGAAACCACGCCAGTTTCTTCAACATACTTGCCGTTAGCATAGCCAGACATATCTACTGTACCGCGCATGCATTGAGTACAATTAACCACAATGATGCCTTGCTTGGTGGCCTTTTCAATTTGCGATAATAACTGCGGATTTTGCGGTGCATTGCCTACCCCGTAACTCAGTAAAATAAGCGCATTAACAGGTTGCTGAATAATATTGGTAAGAACAGTACTGCTAATGCCTGGATATAAAATTAGCATGCCAATTGGCTGACTTATTGTAGGGCTTACTGTTAATTCAGCACGCTCGTAGTGTAATTTGGGTAATTGAGTATTGACTTCAATATGAATACCCGCAGTTAATAAATGCGGGAAGTTAGGCGAATCAAATGCATCAAAACCGTCTGCATCTACCTTGCGCGCCCTATTTCCTCTTAAAAGCTTGTTGTTAAAAAACAAGGTAACTTCTGGTATAGGGTAATTGGCCGCTATATACAATGCATTTAATAAATTGGCCTGACCGTCAGATCGAAGTTGCGCCAGTGGAATTTGTGAACCGGTTATTATTACCGGTTTTTTAAGCCCTTCTAACATAAACGACAGTGCAGAACTGGTATAAGCCATGGTATCTGTGCCATGCAGAATAATGAAACCGTCATACTTTGCGTAATTAGAAGCAATATCTTGCGCGATAGTTTGCCAATCTGACGGGTCCATATCGCTTGAATCGAGCAAGTTGTCGTATTCGTGAATAGTAAAATCAGGCATTTCACTGCGATGAAACTCTGGCATTTTGGCTAAGGTTTCAGACAAGTAACCAGCTGCAGGCACAAAACCTTTGCTTGAAGGTTTCATGCCTATGGTGCCGCCTGTATAGGCTACGTATATATGTTTCTTTGCGCTCATCGTTTGTTATTTACCATGTAATAGAGGCGGATGTGCTCAACTAGCCAACAAACAACTTATGCATGGCTTGTAAACTATCTTGCTCATTGGCTTGCACCGGCCCTAAACTGACCCAAGTAGCAAGTACAGCCTCAGGCGCAAGTATACTGTCGCCCTGCAGCTTTGCAGCCATCATCTGTAACTGTAAGTTTTGCCGACTCGCTTGATTTCCAATGGGCATATCGGCATATGGCACATCTATCAAAATAGCGCTCACCTGCGTAAGCGCCTCTCTATTTAGACCAATGAGTAAATCGACTTTAGGCACATCGCCTTTTACCCACGATTTGTATTTGCCCACCAGCGCTTCAAATTCATCGGGCATTTCGCCGCAAGTATAAGTCTGTAAAAAAGCAAACAAGTTGGTTAATGCAGATTCATCTCTTTGTTTATTTAACGTTTGCATGCATTTAGTATAAATATCGTCTGTTTTGAGTAGTTTTAGCTGAAGCTTTTTAAAAGTTATTTCGTCTGTCTCTTTAGCCTTATCAAATAAAGCAGATTGTTTGGCTTCGTAAAACTGCAGATCACTTAAGCTTTTAGCCGCCTTTACTTTAGCAGTAAGTTCGTTAATTTCTTTATCTATGTTTCTAAATTCAGCATGCTGAGCATCTTTTTTATCGTTTATATTTTTATGGAAACGATTAAACAGTTCATCGTTTGACTTCCTAAAGGCATGCCACAAATCATTATCTATATTCTTACCTGCAAAGCCAATTTCTTTCCACTTTTGTTGAAGTGCTTTAGCTTTTTCAATGGCTTCAGGTAATTCAGCTTCGTCAATCGACTCTTGCGCTATTTTAGCTGCATGGTTAATCAAGGCTTGTTTGTGCTGCGCGTTTAATTGTTGCGCGCCTGTAATTACTAAACCTAAGGGTTTAAGCGCTTTAGTAAAGTCACGTTTCACTTTCTTCACTTGGCTTTTTTCAAGCTCACCTAATTTATTAAACTGTGTTTTTAACGCGCCCATTTTTGAAGCCAGTTCAGAGGGCGGCAAGGTTGGATCTAAAGTTTTCACTTCTTCAATTAGGGCCAAGGCCTGCTGGAAGTTAAGTTCACGCTGCCTTTCTAGTTCTGCAAAAAAAGCTCTACAAGGAACGAATGCTTTTTCAATAAAGGCGTCAAAGGCCTTGTTGTGCATCTCATCTTCTTGTGTATGTAGTTGGCCTAAACTGTTCCACTCTTGTCTTAATATTTTTACACTATGGGAGCGCTCAAATGGATCTTCAAACTTACTATTTCCTAAAGTCTCAGCCTGTTCAATTAAACCGGGTTTACGAGGCTGGGCTATGTATGCCTGCCAGTCTTGTAATTTGCTGATATCAATAGAAGTTTGTTCAAATGCTTTTTGCAAACGAGCCGGCGCATTACCCGAAACACTACTAAACATTTTTTGTACATGGTGAAACATTGCCATTGCGGGTTTAAACTTACCTTGAGTAATCATTCTATTAACGGCTTTTAGTTTACTGTCGCACTTATTTTCTATTTGCTTGTAGTGATCATTAAACTCAATCACCACTTTATTAGCTTTTGAAAGCACTTGTGAAAAAGCTTTATTAATTGCTAGCGGCAATAAATCTTTTGCTTCATTTTTTAAATGTGCAAAAGCATCTTTTTGTCCCTTAATTTTTTCTTTTAGAATTAGTATCGCTTGTTGAGATATGAGCTTTTCATTTTGTTCAGCTTGTTGGGCTAACATAGCAGCCAACTCGGTTATTATTATGGTGCCTTTACGCGCATATTCGACTACGTCAAATACTCTTGCCAACTGGCCTTGCTGCTGCACAATTTGTAATTCTACGCGTTGAATATATTGTTCGTGGATTTGAGCATGCGCTTGGGCTAGCGCTTTAACTTTAATGGCGGCTAGCTCGGCCTTAGCATCTAACAGCGCCGATGTCAGAATTTTAACTTCCGCGTCTATATTATTGCCCTTATTCTCAGCGTTTCCTTGGGTACTTAACAATAAATCAATTTGCACCTGAACTTGTTCGCATCTATCCTGAATATCACTAATATTGGTGGTAGTGTGCTGCAATAGCTGTTGTTCGTTGTGCGCGTCTTCTAGCTTA
>JBLHMY010000056.1:0-12909 GCA_047621065.1 Glaciecola sp.
AAGGTTGGCCAGTGTTTATTTTCTTGAGATAGGGCTTGCTCAACTAAACTAGCCGGAATAATTTGCGAATGCGTTAATGCAACACAGCGTTCTACCACGTTAACAAGTTGCCGTACGTTGCCTGGCCAATCTGATTTGGTCATTAAGGTAAGTGCGTCATCAGCAAACTTTAATACATCAATACCGTGCTTTTCAGCACTTTGGCGAAGCAAGTGCTCGGCCAAAATAGGAATGTCTTCAAACCTATCTTTAAGTGGTGGAATTTCTAAATTAACCACATTTAAACGATAAAATAAGTCTTCTCTAAACTCATTCACCTTCATTGCTTCTTGCAAATTTTTATGGGTAGCGGAAATTATTCGCACATCTATTTCAATACTTTGGCTCGATCCAACAGGTCGCACTGTTCTCTCTTGCAGTGCCCGCAGTAATTTGACCTGCAGCGAAATTGGCATGTCTCCAATTTCATCTAAGAATAAGGTGCCACCATGGGCCTCTCTAAACAAGCCTTTGGTATTTTGAAACGCTCCTGTATACGACCCTTTTACGTGTCCAAAGAGTTCTGATTCAAGTAAATCTTCTGGTAATGCGCCACAGTTAATCGCAACAAACGGTTTATCGTTTCGGTCACTGGCATTGTGAATAGCTTTTGCGAGCAATTCTTTACCCGTGCCGCTTGCGCCCGAAATCAACACGCTTACGTTTTTATCAGCTACTTGCTCAGCCTGCTTTAATAACCTTATCATGTCGGGAGAACGCGTTATAATTTCTGCGCACCATTCTCCTAAACTGCTTTGACGACTGTTCTGCGATACTGCTTTTAATAGTGTTTGGCGTAGTTCTTTATGGTCAACCGGTTTTGTAATGAAACTATAAACGCCTCTTTGAGTTGCCGCCACTGCATCTTTTATGGTGCCATGCGCCGTCATTAAGATAACTGGTAAGTCTCTGTGCTTTTGTAAAATTTCTTCAAATAAGCTAAGACCGTCCATCCCTGGCATACGTAAATCGCTTAGTACTACGTCGTATTTATTATTGTAGGTAAGCCGAAGTGCGTGCGTTGCGTTGTTGACACTTGTCACATTAAAACCTTCTCCCTCCAGTCTAATTGACATTAATCGTAGTAAACATTCGTCGTCATCAATCAATAATAACTTTGGTTTTGCTTCTTCCACTATGTCTGCTCTCACCGTTTTTCATTCCTATTTTGTTCTATAAGATCAGTTTCAATTTTTAGTAACTGTTCAACCTGACCCTGTTGTTTCAGTATTTGCTGGTCGCGCTCTAAAAGCAATAATTGAAGTTCGATTATCGTCTTTTCTTGTCTAGTATTTATGCTGCTTAAAATGGTAATGGCTGATTCAAATTCAAGCAACTGCTTGCTGTTATCGTATACTATGTCGTTAACTAATTTACTCATTAAGTCGGGCGCGTCAGTGTTTAACTTTATTATCCAATTTTGGGCTCTCAAGCGATGCTGATATGGTGTATCTACCCCTTGACTTAATAATATCTTTTGCAACAACTCCGCAGGCTCTTCGCCTAACTCCTGAATCAATTGAACTCTGCTTGGCCAGCCTATTTTTTGCATATCAAGAATATAAGTAAGCCAATGCTGCGCATAACAAAAATCGTTAAAGGCTTCTTGATGCGCCTGTGTCTGGCACAAACGCGGCTCAGTTGTTAACACTGGCGCAGTCCCATGCTTTACTTGTTTTAGTAATCCACATCCACCTAAGAACCACACCGCTGCTGTAACCGCTGCCACTTTGCGCACTTTGTTACTGCTAAAGTTCATTTTACCTATCCTGTTTTGATGGAAAGTCCCGCTACTTTATTCCCTGGTGTTGTTGGCCAATAATTCTCGCTTAGGCAAACGTATTCTGAAACAAACGTTGGCGTGAACATCGTCTATAATAGTAACATCACCGCCTAAAAGTCTCGCACAGTCACTTACAATAGAAAGTCCTAAGCCTGCACCAATCACTTTGTCGTTGCGAGCCCCTTGACCACGTTTAAATGGTTCAAATATTTCACCGCGAGAAGCCAATGAAATAGACTTACCTGAGTTGAGTACGTCTATATTGCTAAAACTACCCATATCAACCGAGCGTATTATTATTTCAGATTCAACCTTGCCATGGGCAATAGCATTAGACACAAGGTTGTCAAGCGCTCTGCGCAAAAGTTCAGGGTCACTAACAATAGAATGAACGGGTTCGATACGAATAACAACTGTCTGTTGATTTTGCGCCAGCAAAAGGCCATATTGACCTACACAGGCTTTCGCCATTTCATGTAAATCAATTTTTTCGAATTTTGGTTCAGCTTGCTGCAACAGTGCATTGTAGTCGAGTAACTTCACAATTAATAAGTTCAGTCTTTCTGTAGAAATAGTGAGCAAAGATACCACTTCCTTTTGTGGCTTGGTGAGTTCACCTACCATGCCTTGCTCAAGAATTTCACAGCCTTCTTTTATGCTTGCCATGGGTGTTTTTAATTCGTGGGAAGCATGCCGAAGTAATGCCGTACGTACCTTCTCTAGTTGCTGAATGCGATCATTTAGCCAATATAAATCACGCTCGACCGCTACCAGTTCTCTTGGTCCATCACGCGTTTGTTCTGGCAATTTGGGTTCATTGTTAGCAATTTGACGAATAATCATTTGAAGTTTACGAACAGGCTTAATAATAAGCTGTGCGGCAAGTATGGTTAGCCCTAAAGACAACAGCACTAACACACCCGTTGACCAGCCTTGCCTGCTTTGTACTTTTTCCAGAAATACTTGCTGAGATACAATTCGTTGGTTAATCAACTGTTGCACCTGCCTGCGCAAAACTTGTTGCGATTGGCGTAAATCAGCAAGCTGGGCATCAAGTAATAAGTTGTCATTGAATGTGGGGTATTCAGCCAACTGGAACAAGGTTAAGTTTAAGTCTCTGCATTCAGTAACATCAGAGAACTGGTCACATAAAAAGGAAAGTTTATTGGCATAACCCGCAATGGCAGTATCGGCAAGCTCTTGTAATTGATTTTTCGGGAATACTTGATATTGACGAACTAAGCGTTCTACATCGTCGCCCAATGCTTCTAACTCCCGTATTTCGCTGGTCATAAAAACAAAAAAGCCGGTGTTGTTAGCAGTCAATTGACTCATAGAATCAAAGTCGCGCTGACTTTGCCAAAGCAAGGCGATAAGAGGTACTAGCGCAACAAAAAAGCTGCCCAGTATTAATTGTCGTAATGAACGTACTTGCAAAATAGAGTCCGTTTTGTAGTTATTTGGCCCTAGCTTTGCAAATAAACCAATGCGGTTCAAGCTGTTATTAATATATCGGTATATTCTAAAGAATGGTTACTCAAGCTGCGTCAAGTAACCACATAAGAACACTACGTTATTTTGCTAAGCTATCCTTTTGTAAGATTGCTAGCTGTAAGCTCTTCCATACTGATATATCCGTCTTCATTGACATCAACTGCGTTAAAGTTTTCAAGCAGCTTTTGATGACCGGCGGCTTCTTTTAGTGAAATCAAACCATCTTGATCTTTATCAAGTGTTACAAGCAAGCTTTCTTGAGCGCTAACGCTGGCTAAAGAAGTAATTGCTTGTAATGCAATAACGCTTAATCCAATAATAGCTATTTTTTTGTATGTAATCATAACCTTGTCCTTTTGATTAAAAAGTGGTGATATGTTGGCCCAGCATCAAAGCCAAATATTGTTAGCGCTGTGTTTTTAAAGCTACCAACATATCGGGTGTTCAATTGTCACATTACAATTTACATGCCAATTACAATTTAACCTTAAAATACAATACTTTAATAGTTTAGGAGGGGTGTGTATGGTAGGAAATCGTCTCTAATTAAAGACAGCTCAAAATGAGTCTGTTTTTTTATTCAGCACATTCGCCAACATACGGCAATATAATCAGCCACTTAGCGCTTGTATCTGTTTTGACACAAAGCCTTATAAAACTAAACCGTCATGTAAAGTATAACTAAGCTGCTTATTGATATAACCAGTAATATCAATACATTAATGCCAAACCTATCGGTTTTTCTACGATTCCTGCGGCTTCGCAATACAATGGTGACTATAGTGGTGAACAAGCATATTTGCAGTAGTGTTAATAAATCCTCCACATGATTTTCTAGCCAAAACTCGCGGCCTTCTATACCCCAATAATTTTGCAAACCTGTAATAAAATCGGGGCGCGCGTAATGTAATAAAATAAGTGAAGCGGTCAATAATATCCAAGCGATAATATTAATACCTACCACAAGTTGGTAAAAAGTATCTTTTTTACGGCTTATTTTTCGCCTATTAGGAAAGCTGTCGGGCATACGCAGAGTGGTTTCATCAAAAGGCTCAGGAAAATTGTTTTTATTTGGCATTTTTATTCAGCATATTGTTTATACGGTAGTGTCAACAACGTTTGAGTACAGTATACTATTAGGAATTAGAAGAACAATAGCAACTATATTACTCACTATGTTTGCCGATTTTTTAAGTCATGCCTGTTTTTCGGCTAATAAAACAATAGCTTGAGTAAATCTATGGAGAATAATATGAGTCAAGCCCCAGTCGCCGACGTATTGGCTGGTAAATTTGAGGAAGGTAGTACGGTAAGTGTGCAAGGATGGGTGCGTACCAAGCGGGATTCTAAAGCCGGTTTGTCATTCGTGGCCGTCCATGATGGTAGCTGTTTTGACCCTGTGCAAGTGGTTGTGCTAAACAGCCTAAGTAACTATCAAGATATATTAAAATTAACCACTGGATGCTCACTTATCGCCACAGGTGTTGTTAAACAATCTGAAGGTAAAGGGCAGTCGGTAGAAATTGAAGCTAGCGAAATCAATGTTGTAGGCTGGGTAGAAAACCCAGATACCTATCCTATGGCAGCTAAACGCCATAGTATTGAATATCTTCGTGAACATGCTCATTTGCGCGCACGTACTAATTTAATTGGCGCGGTGACGCGAGTCAGAAACTCATTGTCTCAAGCAGTGCATCGCTTTTTCCATGAACGCGGCTACATGTGGATTAGCACTCCTATTCTTACCGGGTCTGACACCGAAGGCGCAGGCGAAATGTTTAGAGTGTCTACACTCGACATGCAAAATTTGCCCCTAACTGACACCGGGAAAGTAGATTATGCCAAAGACTTTTTTGGTAAAGAAACCTTTTTAACGGTATCGGGTCAGTTAAATGTTGAAACATACTGCACCGCAATGTCGAAGGTATATACTTTTGGTCCTACTTTTAGAGCCGAGAATTCAAACACTAGCCGTCACTTAGCTGAATTTTGGATGATAGAGCCTGAGGTCGCGTTTGCTGATCTAGCCACTATAGCGCAGCTTGCAGAAGATTTATTAAAGTATGTGGTAAATGCAGTATTAAAAGAACGCGGCGACGACATGGCGTTTTTCCAGCAGCGCGTAGACAAAGACGTAATTAAACGTCTAACCGCCCTTACATCCTCTGATTTTGTTCGCATGGATTACACCGACGCCATCGAGATACTCCAAAAATGCGGTAAAAAATTCGAATACCCTGTGCAATGGGGCGTCGATTTACAGTCTGAGCACGAGCGCTACTTGGCTGAAGAGCATATTGGTGCCCCTATTATTATGCAAAACTATCCAAAAGATATAAAAGCCTTTTATATGCGCATAAATGACGACGGTAAAACAGTGGCGGCTATGGACGTACTGGCGCCTGGCATTGGTGAAATTATTGGCGGCTCGCAGCGTGAAGAACGCCTTGATGTTTTTGACCGGCGTCTTGAAGAAATGAACTTAAATGCCGAAGATTATGCATGGTACAGAGATTTGCGCCGCTATGGTACAGTACCGCACTCTGGTTTTGGTTTAGGGTTTGAGCGTTTGGTTGCCTATGTTACGGGTGTTCAAAATGTTCGCGACGTTATTCCTTTCCCCCGAACACCTGGCAACGCTAGCTACTAAGTGATTATTATTACGCGTTACACCACATGCACAAATTACCGAATATTTAATCAAAAGGCGTAGACATTATCTACGCCTTTTTTATAACTGTGTTTGGCCTGCTGCCAAGACAATATATATTTCGTTACATTTGGCACATATATTAGACACACTTTGAGCGTACAATTATGTTCAATGTAAAATAATCTTATTTGCTTAGTTGTGCACTTACTTCTGTTGCGCGCATAAAGGGAAAGCCCGAAATGAAACCAGTGTTCGTTAAAATATTAATACTTATTGCCATGCTAACAATTGGCTTTGGTATTATGGGTATAATACATGCTGTAGCTGAAGAAGCTGAAGAAAAGATACCAGTAGATACTCGACCTGTCATTAGCGTAGAGTCTTTGGTGGCCATTGATCATCAAATTGAAATAACCAGTTTTGGTGAATTAAAGCCCCTTGAAAGCACCGAGCTTTCAGCGCAGGTTAGCGGCGAAGTACTCTCATGGAATGAAAACTTTGTGGCGGGAGGCGTTGTTAAAAGAGATGAGGTTTTGTTTACTATCGAGGCCGACACTTATGAAGCCGCGGTATTACAAGCTGAAGCGCAAATTTCTCTTGCACAAGCCACGCTAATTGAAGAACAAGCTCGTCAGCAAGTGGCTAAACGTGAAGCACGTAATTTACCACAAAGCCAAGTAAGTGATTTGTACTTGCGCAAACCTCAAGTTATAAGCGCTCAGGCTCAGTTAAAATCGGCTGAGGCTTCACTGCGCATTGCCAATCGCAACTTAGCAAAAACACAAGTACGCGCTCCATACGACGCATTAGTAATTTCTAGAGATGTCGGCACTGGTCAATTTGTTAGCACGGGAATGAAGGTTGCTCATTTAAATAATATAGAGACCGCCGAAATTACCATTCCTATAGCAGGCTTTGACAGTGGCTTTATACAAGATAGTATTCAAAATATTGTCGCCACCGTAAGCACCATAGGCAAAACAAATACCGTCCGCGAAGGGATTGTGCATAGAAACTTAGGCGTAGTTGATCAAAATACGCGCATGCAACATCTCGTTGTTCGCATACAAGACCCTTACGGCATAGAAAACGGTTTGTCTATCATTAAATTTGGCACCTATGTACAGGTTAAATTTGCGGGTAAAGTAATTAAGAATGTATTTAAAGTACCTCAAGCTTTAGTTAACAACCGTAAAGTATGGCTGGTAGGTAACGACAGTTTGCTTGAATCTCATGAGGTAGAAGTTGTGCGCGAAGAAGGTACTTTTTTCTTCATTAGCAGTGGTATTAGCGAGCGTGACCGATTGGTAAAAAACTTACCTGAATACCCACAAAATGGTATGGAAGTTAATATACTTGGTGAGTCTACAGAATTCACATCTGGCTTGAACTCGGCTAACGGCGACTCGCAAACTGCCGTATCAGCGCTATAAGGAGCTAGATAATGAATTCAGAATCGCAAGTACCTAAGGTTGATTACTCAATAAGTGGCGGGGGCATAATAGGCTACTTCACACGCAACCCTGTTGCATCAAACTTAATGATGGGTATGATTGTTTTACTCGGCTTATTTAGTTATTTCACTATCCAAAAACAAATGTTTCCTAGCATTGAAATAAATTATATAAACGCGGTCATAAGCTACCCAGGAGCCTCTCCTAAAGAAATAGAAGAATCTATTACCATAAAAATTGAAGAAGCCACAAAAGATTTGCCTGAAATCAAAAAGAGTGTTGGCCGTTCTTTTAGGGGCGGCGGCAGAGTTTCTATGGAAATTCATCTCGACGAGAATTTACCCGATGTGCTCGACAAAATAAAAGCAAGAATTGACGGTATTGCTACTTTCCCAGCCGCCATGGAGCCTATTACCGTATCACAAGTACAGTTTGAGCAGCCTGTTATGGAGCTATCGCTTGTAGGCGATATTCCACTTGCCGATTTAAAGCCCTTAGCAAAACAAGTTGAAGATGAACTGTTGGCCTTAACAAATGTACAACTTGTCAGTGCAAGCGCTCCTAATGATGAAATTGCAGTAGAAATTAAACCTGAAATGCTACGCAAATATAACTTAACTATTGGTGATATAACGCAAGCAATTCGTTTGTACTCAGCCAATTATTCAGCCGGTCAAATAAAAACTGACGCGGGTACCATAGCGGTTCGCGTTGAAAATCAATTTTACAACGGCGAAGAGTTTGCCGATATTCCCGTTAAGTTAGGCTCTGGTGGCTCGCGGGTGCTGCTCAAAGACGTTGCAACCATTTATGATGGATTTGAAGAGGGCGAACGCTACTTCAAATTTAATGGTTTAAACGCTATGTCTATTCAGGTGAACGCTACTCGTGCGCAAAACATTATTCCCGTAGCGAACTCGGTCCAAGCGTACATAAAAGAGCGCAATAAAACATTACCTAGCGGTGTGCAGATAAAAACGGTGGTAGATTTTACTTACTATCTAAATGGTCGTTTAGACATGATGCTGAACAACCTAACGCAAGGTGCCGTCTTAGTTTTTATTATGCTGGCTATTTTCTTACGCTTTAAGCTCGCTTTTTGGGTAATGATTGGATTACCTGTTTGCTTTTTAGGTGCTATGGCACTAATGCCGTTATTAGGCGTGACCATAAATATTTTGTCTCTTTTTGCGTTTATTATGGTGCTGGGGATAGTGGTAGACGACGCCATTGTTATAGGTGAAAGTGCCTACACAGAAATAGAAAACAATGGTAATAGTGTTCACAACGTTATTATAGGTGCCAAGCGTGTTGCCACGCCAGCTACATTTGGTGTATTAACCACCATGGCTGTTTTTGTGCCGGTGTTATTTAGCGCCGGGCCATCTGCCGACTTTTTCTATAATATTTCAGCGGTGGTTATATTATGTTTAGCGTTTTCACTGGTTGAGTCAAAGCTTATTCTGCCAGCTCACATTGCATCTTCAACCTTTAAACCACTGCCACCAAACAGCTGGCGTACCAAATTTAATAAACGATTTTTCGGTTTTGTAAACGGTCCTTACAAAAATTTCGTTATATTTTGCACTAAAAACCGATGGTTTACGTTGTTGTTCTTCGTCCTCATGCTGGCCATTGCTGCACAGTTAATAACTACAAATATTGTACGCGTGGTACCCGAACCTAGCGTGCCTCATGATTTTCCAAGTATCAGTATAGAAATGAGTGAAACTATTTCTGACATAGAAACCATTCAGGCACTACAAACCATAGAACGCGTTATTTTAGACGTTGAGCAAGAAATAATTGAAGAGTACGGTAGCCCCATGGTGCGCGACATAATGGTGTTTAACCGAGGCCGAAATGAAGGCCGCATAATGGCGCCATTAGTGGACGAAGAGTTACGTCACTTTAATACCTTTGAGTTAGCCCGCAGATGGCGCGAACGTATTCCTGAGATTTCAGGTATGAAGTCATTTACTATTCAAGACGACTTAAACGGTGGCGGCGATGACGGTGAATTTGGGTATTTAATTTTCGGTTCTGACATTGCTACTCTAAATAAAGCCGGTCGCTACCTGATTGAACAGTTACAAGGTCAAAAAGGCGTCTTTGATGTAAGTTCAACAATAGACCCCGACAGCAAAGAAGTGCAAATGTCGCTTAAACCCGTTGCCTACGATTTAGGCTTAGATTTATCCATTATTGCTACGCAAGTGGGTGCAAGTTTCTATGGCGGAGAAGCACAACGCTTGCTGCGTAATGGCGAGGAGGTGAGGGTAATGGTTCGTTATCCTAAGCTTAACAGAGAACGCTTTGCTGACTTGAAATATACCGTTATTAGAACACCCTCTAATCAAGAAGTAATGTTAGGGGATGTTGTTGAACTGAGCGAATCCCCTGGTATTAGTTATATTCGCCGCGAAGGTGGCTTTAGAAGCGTATATGTTTGGGGATCTATAGATGAAGAAGTTATTGAGCCAAACGAAGTAGTCGAAAACATAAAGGAAAACTTACTTCCCGACATGCAAAAAGCCTTCCCTAGTGTAAAAACCGAGTTAGGCGGTCAAATTGAAGAACAGCAAAGTCAAAACCTTGAACAAATATCGTTTTTTGTCACCGGCTTAGCGTTTGTATATTTACTACTGGCTATACCTTTAAAAAGTTATGCGCAACCGCTTATTATTATGTCGGTTATTCCGTTTAGTTTTACCGGTGCAATTTGGGGCCACGCCTTATTTGGCCTCGATTTAAGTTTATTTTCATTTTTTGGACTCATCGCCGCCGCAGGAGTGGTAGTGAATGACTCCTTGGTAATGACCGATTATGTAAATACTCGGCGCAAAGAAGGCTACAGTATAAAAGAAGCAGTAATTGAAGCAGGCTGTGCGCGTTTCAGAGCCATCACGCTTACGTCAATCACTACTTTTGTAGGTGTTTTGCCAATAATGTTTGAAACCAGTCTGCAGGCGGGCTTTGTTATTCCAATGGCGGTGGGCTTAGGGTTTGCAGTAATGTACGCAACGTTGGTTACGCTTATATTGGTGCCTAGCTTGTATATTATTGGCAGTGACATAGGTCGTTTCTTTAGACTCATTGGTCGTTGCCTTGCGTTTGCGTTCAATTGGCTACTGGGGTCATTCAAACCCAAGAAAAAAGCAAATGCCCCTATTACGCGAACAGCTAAATAGAACTAATCATTTGGGTAAACATAAATAAAAGGAGCTTAGGCTCCTTTTTTCGTTTGCTAGGCTTTTTCATCTATTATAAATCGTAATTATTTGCTTATATCTCCATTAAGTAAGGGTTAAGTAGTTGCCGTATTTGACGATATATAATATAGATGCACTTTTTAAATACGACAACTAAGTGCCTATTTTTTAGCCAAGGACAAAAAAGTATAATGAGTCAAAAAGTGTTAATAGTCGACGATTCTGCCCTTATGAGAAAGTTTCATAAGCAGGTGTTAGAAAAGGCTGGATTTATAACTGAGCAGGCAAGCAATGGCCAAGAGTGCTTAAGGCTGGTGGCTAATTTTGCTCCTGACGTCATTATACTTGATATTAACATGCCTATTATGGACGGCCTAAGTTGTTTAAAAGAGATAATGGCAAAACACCCTACGCCTGTAGTAATGGTATCTTCACTTACTGAAAAAGGTGCAAAAGCTTCTTTTGATGCCTTAGCATTGGGAGCGGTAGACTACATTCCAAAGCCAAGTGGTTCTTACTCTTATAATATGGGTGAGCTTTCGGGCCTCATGGTAGAAAAAGTAATTGCAGCTGCAAATGTGAAGCCCAGTTCTGTGATGATGCGAAATATTCAGCGTAAACGACAAGAAAATAATGCGCGTAAAAATGGGGGGGCATTAAAAAGTGCACCTGCATCTCCACATTTAGGGCCAGCGTCAGCTCCAGTTTCTGTTAAAACAAGTTTCGAACTCATTGTGGTGGGCGTATCAACTGGTGGGCCCAATTGCCTGCAAATAATTTTGCCCTCGTTACCGGCAAATTTCCCTGCTCCTATTGTTGTTGCGCAACATATGCCAGGGCGTTTTACCAAAGTATTCACAGAGCGTTTAAATGCAATGTGCGCACTTGAAGTAATAGAGGTCACCCAAAAACAAACAATAAAACGCGGACATATTTATATTGCGCAAGGAGACGGCGACATTGTTATCGAAAAGTCAGGCGGTGTGTTGTTTGTAAAACCCGTTGCCATAGACGAGGCATATTTGTGGCACCCAAGTGTGTCAAAATTAGTCGACAGTGCAGTAGCGTGTATAACACCTAATAAACTATGCTGCGTTCAGTTAACCGGAATGGGAAACGATGGTGCACAAGAAATGTATAAGGCTTATACCCTTGGCGCAACTACCATTGCAGAGTCGCAAGAAACCGCAGTGGTATTTGGTATGCCAGGGCAATTAGTGAAAAAAAATGGAGCAACGCATGTTGCTCCTAATTACCAGATAGCATCCTTGCTGACATAAGCTAAACGCCCAATGTTACACGGCATTTAAATTACTTAGGATTGGTGTCAAACATCTCTTTCATTTGATTGGCGAATGCTATGAATTTTTCTTTAATAGTGATTCTTATTTTAATATCTAAGGCACCAAACAAAATTAACCCTTCTATAGTGATAGTAGGTGCCTGACGCGATGCAATTGAGGGCGCCTTGTTGTCTATACCGCCTAATATACAAAACGCTTTAGTCACTACATTTACATTTTCAGGCACATAAATCTTATCGCCACCCAGAATATTTATAATCTGCACTTTTACATTTGGCGAATTGAAGCGAGCATCGGTAAAATCAATAGTAGAGCCGCCCAAAATGCTGTAAACCTTTATGACTTTGGGAACTACCCACTGCCCGCTTCTATCGCTGCCGCCTAAAATGTTAATAATAGTTTCAGAAGCTTCGCTTGCCTCATCGTTATAATTAACCGCAAATTGCTGCTGTTTTTGTTGTTTAATATGTTCATTAGGTGTGGCATCTAAGTCGGCAATTTGATCTACCATTGTTTGGTGAGAGGTAGTTTCAATAACCTTGTCGAGCCTGCGCTCAAACGCTTCGTTAGAAATGTAACCATGGCTATAGTTATGCACTAGCACATCAATCACTTCTTCTTTTACGGTTTCAATGGGACGGTCTTCTAATTTAACTGGCATCCTGATTTCCTGATATTTGTATAAAAACGAATTGGCTATAATTACTACTGTAAGCATAGTCTGTACCAACTATTTAATTTATAAATATCATAGAGTTAGAACTAAAAAATAATTGGGTATGTGTGAAATTTACTAACTATTGGCAAAAGCACTAATTTTTTCGTATATATGGTAGTCGCTTTAAAAAATATAGTACATGCCAAGGAAAAAGCAAACATCACATTATCAATGTGATGTTGTACTGCTAGCAAGCGGGCGTTAAAATACCATTTCTGGCACGTGATCAGGCACTACTAAAGTGCCCGACGT
>JBLHMY010000057.1:0-12909 GCA_047621065.1 Glaciecola sp.
CCTTGCTCGACTTTGTGCTTTATGATCTCTATCAGATCATGTGTGTACAGTAGATGCAATAAGTTGAAGGTGTTGCCGCCGCCAATCAATATCGCTTGAGCATTTTGCATAGCAGCCTTAGGATCGTCGCTTTCATGAATGCCGGTAATCCGAAGTGTGGGAAGGGCAGCACGAACTTTGTCAGTATAGGCATCCCAGTCTAGTATTACGCCAGCGTAAGGTACAAAAAGAACCTTAGTAATTTTGCCTAAATGTTCACTTATCCAATCGTCTGCGTAAGCGAGATAATCGCAATCGTCATCGCCATAGTGAGAACTACTTAGCATTAACACATTCATGTAAAAAAACTCTCCAAATAATGATTTACATCAACTAGCTTTATATAAAATACCGGTATAGTGGTATTAGTTGATTGATGGCGGCCATCTATTATTGGCCTTTGCCAAGTAAGAGCGACTATGAAGTAAAAACTACTTTTAAGTAAAGGATGTTATATATGACCGACACTATTGACAAAAAAAATGATGAAAATAGGAATAATGTCATGTTAATTCGTCTACTTAAGATTGTTATATTATCAGGTTTATTCTTAATTTTGTTAGGCATTTGTTTTCATCTATACAACGACCCTATTAAAGCAATGGGTGTTATTGGCCTGATGATTACCGCATGTTGTGTGGCTATAGGTATGATTATGTCGCTGCCTAGTAAAATGTACCTTACCTTTATATTGGTAAATCGTGAGCAGGAATCTACCCAAGCGAAGCGTTTAAAAGATGCATTGCAAACAAAAATAACAACATAGAGACTAATGCAAGCTTTAGTAATCTCTAGTATACTTTTTAAAATCTTACTTATTGTATGTATGGACCTTACTAGTGGCTCACTCTTGTGTTTCAGTTTTATTTATTTGTTTGGGTAACATTTGTCGGTCCCCCTCAGCGCAAGGTGTGTTTACGCACAAAGCTAGTCAACACGGATTTGATGTACAAACAGATTCTGCTGGCACCGCCGGTTATCATAAAGGAGCAGCGCCTGATAAGCGCTCGCAACTTGCAGCGCAATGTCGTGGTTATGATTTAAGCACTTTAAAATGTCGTCGAGTGACTGACCAGGACTATGAGAAATTTGACTACATTATTGCCATGGACAACGCTAACGTACGAGATTTGAAGCGCATATGCCCTGGGCAGTTTCAGCACAAAATTAGCCTGTTTATGGCTTACAGCAATTCGCATTTTGAAGAAGTCCCTGATCCATATTACGGCGGCGGTAAGGGCTTTGAATTGGTCCTTGATTTAATTGAACAAGCGAGTGATGGTTTATTGCTAAAGCTCATTCAAAACGAAAAAGAAGCTTAGTTTTTGCCGGCTTGGTGCAGGTACAGTTTTTTACTAATAGTATTAGCAGGCTTATATTTTGTGCCGGCCCTAATGCAGGGAAACGCAGAATTAGAGTGGTACATCTTTGTACATATTAAATTACCTATATTACTGACCGCTATTGCCGTAGGCGCTTCAATTTCAGTTGCCTCGGCCGCTTTGCAAGTTAATTTAAATAATCCCTTGGCCGATCCTGGTATTATTGGTATTTCTAGTGGTGCTAGTTTAATGGCCGCGTTGTTCTTGGTGTTCGTAAGTAGCCTAGGTATTATGCCCACTCAAATACTCTACGCCCATAGTATTTATTTGTTACCCGTTTTATGTTTTATCGGTGCTTGTTTAAGCGGTATCCTTATTTATATAGTCGCGAAAAAAATTGGACACTCGGTGGCAAGCTTTATTTTGGCAGGTATTGCAATTTCAACCGCTTTTAGTGCGCTGGTAGGCTGGATTTACTTAGTGGCACCACCCCAAGCCTTGCAAAGTTTAACGTTTTGGCTAATGGGCAGTCTTCAATATACTAATTACCAGAGTTTGAGCGTAGCATTGCCTATTATGATGTTTGGCTTATTTATGCTCGCGAAAAGTGCAGCGCAACTTAATATATTATACTTAGGTGAGCATGCGGCGCTTACCTCTGGCGTAAAGGCCAAGGCTTTGCAAACTAAGGTATTCGTTTGTGTGGCGCTGTTAGTTGGTTTGAGTGTGTCGATTGCAGGCTCTATTGCTTTTTTGGGTTTGCTGGTGCCCCATGCCGTGCGAAAATTACATGGTTATGACAATACTAAGGTGTTTTTATATTCGGGTTTACTTGGCGCAATTGTAATTACGCTATGTGCCTTACTTAACGAATATTTGTTTAATACTGCCGTGCCGCTGTCTATGCTCACGGCCAGTATAGGTGCGCCATTGTTTATTTATGTTTTGTTTAACAAGCGCAAATTTTCGGCATAAATTAATATTTTGAATATGTTTACCGCAAGTTATTATGCCTGCGGTTGGATTTTGTATATCTAATTATTCAGCAAAGGCTAAGGTTGCTTTAACTGCCAATCTCCATTTGTTTAGCAATCGCTTGCGAGTTTTGCTGCCCAACTCAGGCGTGAATACTCTGTCAACGGTTTTTACTGCACAAATATCATCTAAGGTTTTATATAAGCCTGCTTGTAGCCCGGCTAAAAAAGCAGCGCCTAGTGCGGTCGACTCCATTATTTTGGGTCGCTGCACGTCAACTTGTAGTATATCGGCTAAAAACTGACACAGCCAATCGTTGGCAACCATGCCGCCATCTACCCATACATTAGTGGATGGCATGCCGTCATTTTTCATGGCCGTTAGTAATTCTTCTGTTTGATAGCATACCGCTTCAAGCGCAGCGCGAGCAAAATGAGCGGGTCCGGTGCCACGAGTCATACCAAATAGGCTTGCTCTAGCATTTGGGTTCCAATGAGGCGCCCCTAATCCGGCAAAGCCAGGAACCAAAAACACACCGTGATCATAATCAAGAGATTGCGCAAGTACTTGGCTTTGCTTGGCATGTTGTAAAACTCCAATTCCATCGCGTAGCCACTGAATATTTGCGCCTGCTGTAAAAATAGCGCCTTCTAATGCGTATGTGGTTTTGCCATTGAGTCTGTAGCCTATGGTGGTGAGCAGTTGATGTTTTGACATAACCGGTTTGTCACCTGTGTTTAATAAGGCGAAACAGCCTGTGCCATATGTACTTTTCAAGTCACCAGGTGCAAAGCATGACTGTCCAATAAGTGCGGCTTGTTGATCGCCAGCCACACCGGTTATACGATAGTCTTTACCCAATATGTCTGGGTCGCAGGTACCAAATTCTGCCGCGCAGTCGAGCACTTCTGGCAGCATAGAGTACGGAATATCAAATAAAGCCAGCAACTCATTGTCCCATTGTTGGGTATGTATATTAAATAAGTTGGTTCTACTAGCGTTAGTTGCATCGGTCACGTGGGATTTTCCCGCGGTTAGTCGCCAAATTAAAAAACTGTCAACAGTTCCAAAGGCAAGTTTACCTTTATTGGCTAAACGCCTTGCGCCTTCTACTTCGTCTAATATCCACTTTATTTTGCTAGCCGAAAAATAAGGGTCCAATAACAACCCCGTTTTTGATCTGACCATGGCTTCTTCATGTTTTATCGATTCACAATATACTGCGGTGCGTCTGTCTTGCCAGACAATGGCAGGATATATGGCTTTACCGGTTTCTCTATTCCACACTAAGGTGGTTTCACGTTGATTGGTAATGCCGATACAAGCAACATCGACTTTCTTGTTTTTGGCTTGCGCAATCGCAGTTTTGCAACTGTCTAGGGTGGTTGACCAAATTTCTTCTGCATTGTGTTCTACCCAACCATTGGCAGGATAATGCTGGGTAAACTCTTGTTGTGCATTGGCTACTTGCTGGCCATTTAGCGCAAACACAATGGCTCTGCTTGATGTAGTGCCTTGGTCTATTGATAATATACCTATATTACTCATACTCATTCTCTTATTAATATTATTCGGTTGGGTTAAGCAACAGCGCTTGCGCCTTGCCGTGCCTTTACTAGATTAAATTAAGCTTAGTTTTTAAAGCGCTAAAACTATTTAAATGGCTTAGCATAAAAACCAGTGAAAATATGATGCCGCAAATGCTACACTTTATATTGTCATAATTTGCATGTGGTATCACATTTTAGTTACTATACTGCGTATAATAGGATTTATCATACAAATACAAGAGGTTTCATTTTTTAATGCAATTGCGTGAAACAAATATTAAGAAATTGGCTCAGCAAGATTTTGACGTACTTATTTTAGGGGCGGGAATAAACGGGGCCGTGTCGGCCGCTAGTCTTGCACGTAAAGGTCTTAAAGTTGCCCTTATTGATAAAGGTGATTTTGCTGGTGAAACATCTTCAAACTCATCTAATTTAGCGTGGGGTGGTATAAAATACCTTGAAAACCACGAGTATTTTTTAGTCAACAAATTGTGTAAAAGCCGTAACCATCTAATGCGCAGCTATCCCTCTACTGTGCAAGAAATTCGGTTTTTAACGACTTTGCAAAATGGTTTCAGGTTTCCTGCATGGTTTGTCTATTTAGGCACGCTAACATATTGGCTTATGGGTCGGTTTTTTACGCAAGCGCCAATGTTTCTGTCGACCGCGAAAATAAAGTCACTAGAGCCGGTGATTGATGTGAGCAATGCCCAAGGCGGCTTTGAATATTCAGATGCTTTTTTGCATGACAACGACGCGCGGTTTGTATTTAACTTTATCCGAAACTCTATGGACAATGGCGCGGTAATTGCTAATTATGTAAACGCAGAAAATAGCCAAAAGGTAGGCCAAGGCAGTGCGCTTAAATGGCATACCCAAGCCAAAGACAAAATTAGCGGCGAAACCTTTACCATTACTTCAAAAGCTATAGTGAATGCGTGTGGTCCTAAGGTAGATGATTACAACATCGCAAACAATCAAAGCACGCAGCACCAGCATTTATTTTCCAAAGGTGTTCACTTAATTGTGGATAAACTAACCAAAGTCGACAAAGTACTGGCATTTTTTGCCTCCGACGGGCGTTTGTTTTTTGTAATCCCCATGGGCCAAAAAACCTGTATAGGCACCACCGACGATAAAGTTCAAAATCCTGAGACTTGTGTAACAGATGAAGATCGCAACTTCATATTAGATAACGTGAACAAATTACTGGATTTGCCTACTAAACTCACTCACGCCGATATAATTTCAGAACGCTGGGGCGTGCGTCCACTGGCTGTTAAAGGTCACGATGGCGATGGCGACTGGGTAGCGCTTTCTCGCAAGCACGCGGTTGACGTAAACAAAGACGATAAATACATCAGCATTTTTGGCGGTAAATTAACCGATTGTATCAATGTGGGCGAAGAAATTAGTCAAATTGTAAAATCGCTGGGCATTGAGCTGCCGTTTGAAGATGCTATTTGGTATGGTGAATCGGGCGTTAAAATCAAACAAGAGTTTGAATATAGAGCAAAGTTGATAGGTCTTGACAGCATGACCCCTGAATATTCATCCGAGAAACTAACCACGCGATTATGGCGCCGATACGATATTCATGCCTTGCAAATTTTGGATGAAATTCAACGCGATCCAGCCCAAGCTGAACAGCTCTTAGAAAATGCAGAGTATCTTCGTGCCGAGCTGCACTACGCATCGCGACGTGAAATGATAACGCACTTAGAAGACTTTTTACGTCGCCGTTCAAAAATAGAAATGGTGTTACGTAAAACCGATATTATTCATACAAAAGGCATTGTAGAGGCCTGTGAAATACTATTTGGCGACAAAGCACAAGAAAAGCTAGATGAATATATTAAGCACGCAAATCTGCAAAAATTGATGGCCGATTAGTGTGCGTGTAAGCTCATTTCCAAGCACTGTTTACACTCTTGAAAACGTCAGTTTACAGGCACGAATTGAAGCCGTAAATGTGCATGTTGGTAAAGGCCAATGTTGGCACTTCCTGGGCCCAAATGGTGCAGGTAAATCAAGTTTACTTTTACTGTTAGCTGGTATTGAAACTCCTACGCAAGGGGTGTTGAAGCTTGACAATACTGAGTTGAGTGAACATCCATTGGCACAACTGGCCAAAACTCGCTGTTTTTTGCATCAACAACTGCATTGTGAATTTGATATACCACTTGCTCAGTTACTGGGTTTTTATACGCAGTCATCTACAGTGCCCAATAAAATAGATGAGTGTTTACAAATTAGTGCTTTGCTCCACAAACCGTTATCGGCCCTTTCAGGGGGGCAACAGCAGCGTTTTCATATAGCGCGCAACTTATGTCAAATTTGGCCTGCTATTTTGAAGGGGCACGGACTTATATTGCTCGACGAGCCTATTAGTCATTTAGACGTAAAGTATCAATGTGCCATTATGGGATTGTTGCAACATTTATGTGAGTTAGGCAATACCGTTATTATGACCAGCCACGACATCAATGTTAGCCGTCAATATTCCAGCCATATTGGCCTGTTGCAAAATCAAAAACTTATTTTTCAAGGTTGCACGAACGACGTGTTGACGGTAGAAAATTTACAGGCAGTTTTTGAACATGACTTTGTACAAATTGATAGTGAATATCATTCGCAAAAATTTATTGTTAGTGCGTCAAATCAATCCATTTAGTAGATGAATGTGATACCATTTAGCGCACTAAATAATAGATTATTAATCGATAAGGCTGCTTTTACCTGCGCCTTACCCTATGAAGGAATACATAACCGTGAGTCAGTGGAGTATTGATAGTTGGCGCTCCAAGCCAATATTACAACAACCGAATTATAAAGATACAGCATTAGTGAAAGACGTAGAGCAAAAACTAGCAAGTTATCCGCCCTTAGTCTTTGCTGAAGAAACCCGTCAATTATATAAACAGTTGGGTGACGTGTCGCAGGGCAAAGGGTTTTTGCTACAAGGTGGTGATTGCGCGGAATCGTTTGATGAATTCAATGCCCCTAAAATTCGTGACACTTTTAAAGTTATCTTGCAGATGGCTATTGTGCTTACCTTTGCTGGGCGCTGTCCGGTAACTAAAGTCGTTAGAATGGCTGGGCAATATGCTAAACCACGTTCTACCGACACCGAAGTTATCAACGGGATTGAATTACCTAGTTACCGCGGTGATATAATTAACGGTATAGCCTTTACTGCGCAGGCCCGTGAACCTGATCCTAAGCGCTTACTCGATGCCTACTTCAGAAGTGCATCTACGCTTAACTTGTTGCGCGCCTTTGCCCAAGGTGGCCTAGCCGATTTACACCAAGTTAATCGCTGGAATATGGCTTTTTTAGAAAATAATCCTTTGAAGAGTCGGTATCAAGATCTTGCCAATCGTATAGAAGAAACTCTTGCATTTATGGACGTTATTGGTATCAACAATAAGTCCAATGCGGTTTTGCATGAAACGAGTTTGTTTACATCTCATGAGGCCTTGTTATTGAACTACGAACAAGCCTTAACCCGCATAGATACGCTTACCGGTAAGCCATATAACTGTTCGGCTCATATGCTATGGATAGGTGAAAGAACGCGTCAGTTAGATCATGCCCACGTTGAGTTTTTCCGCGGCATTAATAATCCTATTGGCGTGAAAATTGGGCCGAATATGCAAGAAGATGAGTTAATTAGACTTATAGACGCACTCAATCCAAACAACATTCCAGGTCGTTTAACGCTAATTACCCGCATGGGCGCCGACAAACTGGGTAAAAACTTACCGCGTTTATTACGCCGAGTAAAACAAGAGGGACGCCACGTGGTCTGGAGTTCAGATCCTATGCATGGCAACACTATTAAGGCCTCTAGCGGATACAAAACGCGTAATTTTGATGCGATTTTAAGCGAAATAAGGCAGTTTTTCGACGCACACCAAGCCGAGGGTACCCACGCTGGCGGAATTCACTTAGAAATGACCGGACAACATGTTACTGAATGTACCGGTGGTGCATATCAAATTAGTGATGAGGACTTAGCTCAAGCTTATCAAACCCAGTGTGATCCTCGTTTAAATGCCGATCAGGTCTTGGAGATGGCGTTTTTAGTGGCCGATCATTTAAAGAAATAAGCGTGCAATGCATAAATGGAGAAGTGTTGGTGAAAATTTTTATAATTTACTAACACAGCCACTTTTTTTGTACAATAAAGCTGTTTACTAGGCTGTGAGTACCTTAATATTTCGCTAGGATTTACATTATTAAACTACCCCAAAGGGTGTTTGCGCATATTCAAATGATGTTTATTGGGTACTTTTTAGTAAGGGCAACAGCATTTTCTCTAAACCGTTTAGCTTAATTTCATACATTAACGCTAACTGTTCTCCAAGCTTACCGTATGGAAAGCCTTTTTTGTTAAACCACACTAAATACGGCTCAGGTAATTGCAGTAGCTTGGTGCCGGCATATTTACCAAACGGCATAGCGGTGTTAACCGTTTCAATTAAATAGGCTTGATTGTCGTTAGTTGGCTCGATTAAACGCGGATCAATTGTCATTATGACCAAACTTACCCGTTTGCTGTTTGTTTAAGCCTTGCCGCTTTGCTATTGGCAGTGATTTTTGATTTGTATTTAGCTGCTTTGCATTAGCATCCTTTTGCGCCTTAGACTGCTGTTGGGCGGTCCATAAACGTTTGTAAAGTCCATCTTTGGCAAGTAACTCAGCGTGATTACCTTGTTCATGAATACGACCCTCAGACATCACTAAAATATTGTCTGCGTCCATAATTGTTGATAATCTATGGGCAACCACAAAGCTTGTGTGGCCTTTTGAAATTTCTTGTAAGGCACTTAAAATAGCTTGTTCAGAGCGAGAATCTAAAGAAGACGTTGCTTCATCAAATACCATAATGGGTGGGCGTTTTAAAATGGTACGGGCAATCGCAACTCTTTGTTTTTCGCCGCCGCTTAGTTTTAGTCCACGTTCGCCGACTTGAGTTTTTTCTTTGTCAGGTAACCGCGCGATAAAATTATGCAGGTGAGCAAGTTTAATTGCTTCTGTTATTTCTGCTTCGCTTGCATCGGGCCGACCATATTTAATATTTTCATATAGAGTGTCATTAAATAAAACAGTGTCTTGTGGCACTATGCCAATGTGTTTGCGCAAAGAGTCTTGGGTCACTTTACTAATTTCTTGACCATCAATATAAATGGCACCTTTTGTGGGGTCGTAAAAACGAAATAAAAGTTTTACCAAGGTGGATTTGCCTGCGCCGCTCTCGCCCACAACGGCTACTTTTGAGCCAGGCTTTATGGTAAATGAAACGTCCTCAATAATAGTGCGTTCGGGGTGATACGAAAAACCTACATTTTGAAACCTAATTTCTCCACGGGTAACGACCAAACGATTGGCGTCGTTGGCATCAACAATTAAAGGAGCTTGTTCTAGTAAAGTGAACAAGTTTTCAATGTTAGTTAATGACCCTCTAATTTCACGATACACAAATCCTAAAAAGTTTAAGGGCATAAAAATTTGCATGGTAAAAGCATTTACCAATACAAAATCACCAATGGTCATGTTGCCTTTACTAACCTCTATTGATGCCAATGCCAACATGCTCGTCATCGCAATGGCGATAATAAAAGCCTGACCGCCATTTAGGGCAAACAACGATAAGCGGTTTTTTCGTCTCGCGTTTTCCCAATCGGCTAGGCCTACATCATAGCGGTTCGCTTCGTACGTTTCGTTATTAAAGTATTTGACCGTTTCGAAGTTTAACAAACTGTCAACGGCGCGAGTAGAAGAGGTGTTATCAGCCTGGTTAAGCTCTTTGACATACTTTGTACGCCAATCTGTGGCTTTTATTGAAAAGGTCACGTAAATAACCACAGCTGCAACTATGACACCGGCAAAAGTAAAGCCGTAGTTATAAAATAATATGCCCACCACCATGGATATCTCAAGCAGGGTAGGCACAATGTTAAATACCATAAAGCGCATTAAAAAGCTTACGCCACTGGTTCCACGTTCAATATCCCTTGACAGGCCACCGGTTTGACGTGATAAATGAAAGTCTAAATCGAGTTGATGTAGGTGCTTAAATACCTTTAGGCCTATGCGCCTCATTGCGCGCTCTGTCACGCGTCCAAATAATGTATCTCGAATTTCTCCAAATAATACGTTTGCCAAGCGCAATGCACCATAAGCAACTATTAGTGATAAAATTATCGACATTATGGTGGCGACAGGCGTGTCTAAATTGAGATTGTCTACAATCTCCTTAAGGATAAAGGGAAGTGTTACACTGGCAATTTTCGCTCCTACCAAGCAACTAATGGCCAGCCAAACACGTGTTTTAAATTCAGTTAAAAAAGGCCACAGCTTTTTTAACACACGCCAGTTAAAACTGACTTCTTCATTAGCAGAAAAACGAGGTGAACGCACAAATATGGCCTATTAGGTAAAGCAGAGGAAATACATAAGAAGTATTAAGACTAACGTTGCTACATGGTATCTGTTTACGCCGCGTTTATACATTAAAAAATGTTCATATATTGATCACACAAATGTATTAGCTTTGGTTTATTATTCGGGTATGTAAGTTATCAGCCACGTTCGCTGTTGCCTATCAACGCCTAAAGTATCTTTTAACATCCCGACTATCTTAAGGAGTAAATACGATGAACAACGATAAATCTACATTTACAAATCAAGGTCATATTATTAAACACACTTTGCTATTTGTTTTTTTGTGTTTGTTTGCTGTGTTACCGCAAGCCAATGCTAAAAACGCCGACCTTACCATTGCCTTTGGCAGTTGCGCTAAAGAAAGGCAGGCGCAACCTATTTGGCTTGATATAGCCAAACACAAACCCGATGTTTTTTTATTTATTGGCGACAACAACTACGCCGATGTGCAAGAAATAAACGGCGAATTAGTATATGGCCCAGTAACTGACCCTAAGCGATTTGCTCAAGCTTACAATGCCGTCAATGCAATTGAAACCTTTGCACAATTTCGCAAACAAGTACCTATTATGTTGGGCACATGGGATGATCATGATTATGGCGCAAACGATGCTGGCAAAGAGTTTCCATTAAAAGCTCAAAGCCAAGCGGCTTTTGTCGACTTTTTTGAGTTTGAGCCAAACCATCCGATTCATCAACAGGCCGGTATTTATCATTCTAAAATAATAGAAGATAATGGCAAAAAAATTCAAATAATAATGCTTGATACCCGCTACCATCGTGATCCATTAACGAAAAATCCGCTGGGCCGGCCGAAGAACAAAGGCCCCTACATACCTAGCCTTAATCAACAGGCAAGTATGCTGGGTAGTGAACAGTGGGCATGGCTTAAGAGCGAGCTGCAGCAGTTCGCTGACATACGCATAATAGTAAGCTCAGTCCAAGTGGTTGCTTATGAGCATAGCTGGGAAGGGTGGGGAATGATGCCAACCCAACGCGATGCTCTTTACGCCCTAATTGGAGAAACAAAAGCCAATGGCGTTGTGTTTTTAAGCGGCGACAGACACCTTATGGAAATATCTAAAGACACAGGGCAGTTAGGGCATAGCGTGCCATATCCAATGTGGGACTTCACCTCCAGTGGAATAAACCAAGACTACTCACAGGTAAATGAACCAAACAGCTTTAGAATTGGCAACGTAGTAAGAGATAACAATTATGGGCTTGTGAATGTGAGTTGGCATGAAAAAGATATAATGAAAACAACGATAGAGTTTGTTGCGCACGGCCTTAATCAAAAGCGGTATGAACGTGTAAGTCTGGTATTAGGCGATTTACAAATACAGTAGAGAAAAGCTAACTAAAGGCGATTAAATTTTACAGGGATGTAATATTTTTGATGCCTTGCACAATGTATTGATTTTAAAAGTCAGAAATTTTCTGATTACTACTCAGGTCGGATAATAAATGCACTTCATGTATTATCTGCAAAACGCTTGTCGTCAGAATCACAGTCACGGGTAATTTTTAGTTAACTTTTTGTTTAATATAATAAAAAATGAAATTTTTATGAAAAAGTTAGCGGTGCCAAAAATACACGCACTCCTACTGCTAATATTGTTAACTACGTTAGCACAAGCTAAAACAACCCTACATTTGTCTGTTGATGCAATGTCTTGGAACGAATTGTCAAAGAGTAAAAAAAGTGATTTGCGCTATTTTAAAACGAGTAACGAGGCTAATCATAGAGGCTTCGCTTTACAACCATTCTCTCCCGCGAATACTGGTCCTGCTCACATTATTAATGTACACAGGTAAATCGCCACAAGACGGTGGTTGGGTTTCAAACAGTTTTTTAACACCACAGGCGGCGATCGATAGGCCCAGTAACGCGTTTACACATCCCCAAAGTTCAAATAAGGAACACGCAGTAGGAATTTGCATGTATGAGCGTTGTGCGTCTACGGGTTCTTGAGGCTTATTAGTAAATCCTTCGCCTGGTTTATTTTTGCTGCCAGATAATTGCTGCCTCCTCGATCTGGATGGAGCTTTAGCATCAGTTTGCGGTGAGTTGTGATAATCTCTTCGTGGCTTGCGTTATTATCAAGGCCGAGCACTGCATAAGCCTCAATTGCAGTCATCTCACCGCTATACCTTTCGTGAGAGTTTTTTTCACTCTCTTGTGAATAGTTTCCGGCATTGGCAGCTTCGCGCCAATCAGAACCATACTGGCGATCAAGATAGGCAGCCAAAACTTCAATAGAGTCAGGATATTGCTCATCTGCTAGGGCATACAAAGAAATTAATTCTGACAGATTGAACTCAGACAGATATTTGCCTTTGCTATCAGTTGCCAATAATTCACCATCTACATTTCCACTTTCGTGATCAAGGGTCATTTTGAGCAAGCTAGTTTCAACCGTAGAATGCTGGGATGAACCCGAGCTTTGCGCAGCTTTGGCCTTTTGATAAAGCCCTTTTAAAAAGGGGAAATAACGTAGAAATGGAAACAAGCGCTTAGCAAATACCACTAAACCTGTGCCCAATGCAGCCAAAATATAAAGCTTTCCTGT
>JBLHMY010000058.1:0-12727 GCA_047621065.1 Glaciecola sp.
GCTACCCAATAATAGTGTACGCGAGTTTGTTTCACAACGCTCATCTAGCTTATTTGCGGCATTGCCGTGCACAGGAGAAAAATAGCCATGTCGAATATCACGCCAATAACAACAAACACAAGATTTACTGTTTGCCTAGGATTGTGGTGGTGGTGAAAGTTTGGGATCGAATGATTTAACTCAACAAAATTCAAGAACAAACAGATCATTAGCTTTGTTATATTGCGCTTTCAATAAAATTTGTTACTCTTATATAAATAGTCGGGGAGCCTTTTAGGCTGAGATTGCATGTTTCGAGACCCGTTGAACCTGATTCAGTTAACACTGCCGTAGGGAACTATAAGTCTTGCTTTGTATGATTTGCTGCCTCGCGTCGTAAAATCTTCAGCTCGATAAAGTTCCTTTGCATCAGCGTTAGGAGCTTTATGTCAAATATTACCGTCACTCCTATTACAGCAACGCCTGTTATCTCAGCGGACCTTCCCGTAGCGGATAAAGTTCAGGTTTCATCTATACCTATCGTGCTAACTATCGCGGGATCTGATAGCGGCGGCGGCGCGGGTATCCAGGCCGACATTAAAGCGATATCTGCAACGGGGTGCTATGCATGCTCAGTGATCACCGCTATTACTGCGCAAAATACCCTTGGTGTGTCCGCTATTTTCCCTATCCCCCTTGAATATGTGGAAAAACAGCTGGATGCGGTTTTTACCGATCTGAACGTCATTGCCGTTAAAGTCGGTATGTTAGCCGATGCTGATACTATTAAACTAGTCGCCGCCAAGATGAAACTATATCAACCTACCTTTTTAGTCGTAGATCCTGTCATGATAGCGACCAGTGGCGACGTATTGCTACCAGCATCTGCAATCAGCACCCTCAAATCTGAATTACTACCGCTTGCCGATATCATTACACCAAACTTGGCCGAAGGTGCTGCCCTGACAGGCAGTGAAGTACCAAACAACGAAACGGATATGCTTAAAATGGTCGCGGGTCTTCGCCAACTGGGTGCAAAAACAATCTTGCTTAAAGGAGGCCACCTAGAACAGGATGAAAACAGTAACGATCTGCTTATATTCCCAGAACAGGTTCAGCACTTAACAGCGAAACGTATTCATACTCGCAACACTCATGGCACGGGTTGTACGCTGTCGTCGGCTATCGCCTCTTATTTAGCACAGGGGCATGATCTGTTGCGAGCCGCACAGCTGGGTAAACAGTATATCTCTGAGGCCATTGCCCATGCCGACCAATTAGCTATAGGCAAAGGACATGGGCCGGTTAATCATTTCTTCAATGGCCACGCCGATGTCTATTAATAGACCGCTGATACAGGCCCAAAAAAATGCCGTTAGCACAGACATAACCGGCGGGTACCTGCGTTATCACTAAAGCACTGAAGTTATCTTAGCAGCGCTACGATAACTATACCCAATTTCTGTAAGCACCAAGGGTCGTTACGAGCTTACCAAAAGCACGACATTATGCGTCCAGTTTTTAGTAGCTGTCTTTAATTCTAGCAATAATAAATCGAGTCGTTATATGAACCATCAAGATTTAATCAATGCCTGTCGTCAAGATTGGGATGCATACATCCAGCATTCTTTTGTGCAACAGTTGGCAACAGGTACGTTAGCGCATCCGTGTTACCTGCATTACCTTAAACAAGATTTTTTGTTTTTAAAGCAATATGCGCGTGCCTATGCGCTGGCAATTTACAAGGCAAACACCTTAGCCGATATGCGTAACGCGCTACCCACTGTCAATACATTACTAAATTCAGAAATAGACCATCACGTAAGTTATTGCGCTAATTGGGGCCTGACTGAAGCAGACATGGAAGCGGAAGACGAAGATTCTGGCACGGTTGCCTATACGCGCTATGTATTGGATGCCGGCATGAAAGGGGATATTGTTGATTTATACGCGGCGTTAGCGCCCTGTTCTATAGGTTATGCAGAAATAGGCCGCAACCTCAATACTGATAAAAACACCCAACTACAGGGTAACCCATTTGTAGACTGGATTACCCTCTATGCAAGTGATAAATTCCAGCAAAGTGTCGCACAAGGTACCGCCCACATCGATACGTTATTAGGTCAAATTGACTTGGACAGCCAGCGTGGTCAAGACCTGATCAGGGTATTTAGAACCGCTACACGGATGGAAACTGCATTTTGGCAGCAAGGCTTAGATGCTATCTCAAAGAAGGACGTATGAATAAACGAAACTTAGCTATTAACACAATTGTGACGGCGTTACGCACGGTACGTGAACAAAAACCGCTGGTGGTTAATATTACCAATTATGTGGTGATGAATAATACCGCTAATGCATTGCTGGCGATTGGCGCGTCGCCCATCATGGCGCATTCCCGTCAAGAAATGGCAGAGCTGATGTCTTTTGCAGGTGCGCTAGTGATCAACATCGGCACCTTAGATAGCCAATGGATCCCGCGTATGCTATTTGCGGTTGAACAGGCAAATATTAATAACAAGCTTGTTGTGCTCGACCCTGTGGGGTGCGGAGCCAGTTTACTGCGAACCGCAACGTCACGTAAAATCGGACACAAAGCGAATAAGTTGATTATTCGCGGTAATGCTTCTGAGATCATCGCGCTGGCTGGAGAACAAGGAAAGCAAAAAGGCGTTGATGCGCACGATAGCAGCGAATCGGCGGTGGGCGCTGCGCGCTATTTGCTTGAAACTTATCAATGCAATGTGGTTATTTCTGGAGCGACTGATTTTGTGATTACCCCTGAGAGTCAAATTCAGCTAAACAATGGCCATGCGATGATGCCGCATGTAACCGGCATGGGATGCTCGTTGAGCGCGTTGACAGGAGCCTTCGCCGCCGTAGGCGAAGAAACGGGATTAGCGGCGGTTGCGATCTTAGGTGTGGCAGGCGAGATTGCAGCTGCGCAATCAAAAGGCCCTGGGAGTTTACAACTTAACATAGTGGACGCCTTGTATCAGTTAGATGAAAAAACACTGATACAACATTTAAAATTATCATGACCTACATTACATTGGGCCTCTTTGGGCTGAATGTTCCGCGTAAATTAAAAGTGAGCCAAAGTGAGCGATAAAGTGAACCCATACCGTCTATATTTAGTCACCGATGATAAACAAGATCTTGCGACATTGAAAAGTGTTGTCAAAGGAGCAATTGCGGGTGGTGTGACTATGGTACAAGTGCGAAAAAAACAGGGAGATATTCGCTGTTTTATTGAAATAGCACTGGCCGTAAAAACTATCCTAAAAGGAAGCGGTGTACCTTTAATCATTAACGATAGAGTAGATGTAGCGTTAGCGATTGATGCAGATGGTGTGCACCTTGGCCAATCGGATATGCCGGCAGACACAGCCCGCCGCCTACTCGGAAAGGATAAATTACTGGGTCTGTCAATTGAAAGTGAACAGCAACTAATTGAAGCCGAGTCATTGCCCGTGGACTATCTAGGTTTGAGTGCAATTTTTGCTACAACCACAAAAACCAATATCAAGAAAGAGTGGGGCATTGAAGGACTGGCTAACGCCGTTACGCAAAGCTCTTTTCCTATTGTCGCGATAGGCGGTATTAATGCGGCTAACCTTAAGGCTGTTATTGCCACGGGTGTTGATGGCGTTGCCTTAGTATCAGCTATTTGTCATGCAAGATCTCCCAAAAATGCAGCCAGAAAATTTGCAGATTACTTGAACGGCAAAGCACCGCATTCAAACGTCCAAAACCGCATAGAGTAAGCACTAGAATGTTAGCGTGTTTGAACTGACAGCCCTTTGCTGCCCTAGAGTATGCAACTTTGTTTTAAACAATGACTCAGGCAAACATTAAGGTGGTAAGAGAAACGACCTATGTTTATGGATATCCCGCTACTGCAATTTCCCAATTCATATGACGCTAATTAGTCGCTATCGTTTAGCAATGCGTGCAACTAAAGTAACAGCTTCCATACTGGGCGTAAAAACCATAGCCCATAAAACATGAGGGACAAGCCGCGTTTTTTTTTCTTCCAACAAAACTGCGCCTGCCCTTTTAAAAATTTTGAATCTAAAAATGCATCGGCTAAATCAAGGGACTCTTGACGGTTAATGGCCTTAAGCTCCTGTAAATTGCTGCGTCCTCTAAATTTGCGTGGCTCATTTGATTGTACCCATAGAGCTGCAATACGATTAGCTTCTTGCATTAAATTATCGCTGGGCACAACTCCTTGAATAAGCCCCGCCGCTAGTGCTTCCTGGGCATTAGGTCTCCATCCTTCAATACCTAACATACGTTGCGCATTATGCGCGCCCATAAGCCTTGCAAAAAGCACACTAGAACATCCTTCCGGGCTGACCCCAAGAGCTGCAAAAGGGGTACAAAAAACCGCATTTTCAGAAGCAATAATACCATTGCATAATGTTGCCGAGGTCACCGTGGCACCAAAGGCAATACCATTTACAGCCACTAAAATGGGCTTTGCGCAATTAAGAAACATGTCGAAAAGCGCCTGATTAGCATCAGTTATCCCTTGATGTAGTTGCTTAGGTAACATTAATTTCATGCTGCCACTTAAATCGGCACCGGCAGAATAATACTTTCCTGTGGCGCTTAGAATGATAGCCTTTACCTCATCCATTTGACTAGCTTTAGCAAAAGACGTGTCTAATGCAGCAATCATATTTAGTGTCCAAGCATTCAATTTTTCAGGACAAATCATAGTCAGCGTTAGCACCCCATCTTCAATGCCACTAGAAAGAAGCTTCGCCTGTTGTTCAATTAAATTAAGATCATTCATTTTGCAAACTGCTCTTATAGGGTGGCTGTTGAACGTTCCATTCACCACTGATAATTTTGTGCGGTATATATCTATGCTGATGTTTTGATAGTGTCAGGCTCTTGAAAGGCGCGTGCTATGCTGGTAACGTCATGTGTCAAAAACATCAGGTTTAAGCACAAGAATGTCACACGGCATATCTTTAATTAATGCTACCGCAGTGTCTCCAAACAAACGGGCAAGGTAGTTCGTATCCTCATTATTACCAATAACCGTTACTTCAGCATTAAGCGCCACTGCTGTTTGTGGAAGAGCGTCATCAGCAATACCCTCTTCAAAATGAAGCTGGTCATCAGCAAGTGAATATTCAGTAATATAAAGCTTAAGTTTTTCAACATGCTGCTCTCTAATGGTAGCTTCGCGTTTAAACCCACGTTTGCTGTTGTAGTTAATATTTAAACTACCTATTTCACCAAAATAACAATCAACCACATGCATTTGAGCGCCCATTGCGCCGGCTAGCTTATCGCTTGTGGCGAGAATTTTTTTATTCAACAAATGATTATTAAAATCTTCGTCATTCATGTCAACGCACGCCAACACTTCAATATCATTGTCCCACAATCGGGGTTTTACCATCCATACTGGCAATGGGCATTCACTCACAAAGTAATGATCGAGACCACTTTTGAACAACTTTTTAAAATCATTTTGTTGATACGGTGTCTTTAACACCAAATCAAAGTTATGCGCACTTATAATCTTTTTGACTGCTAGTGAGGGTACCTGCTTCCAAGACAAAATAATGTTTTCAATAAATTCACTCGCACCGCCCGATGCTAGCTGCTCATAAATAGCACTTTTGTGGTGACTAACAATAGTCCCGAGATCATCCACTAAATCGGCTTGTCTTGCACCATGCATAGTGGTGTAGAAAGAAACGAAAATTGTCATTTTAGCTGAAAAAAGTTTACATAAGCGCGCAGCTCTCGCTAACGGAACGGCCATATTTTCGTCGTTTTCAAGCACCACCAATAGGTTTTCGAAAGTTTTAGTATCTATGCTCATCATTTTTGCCTTTTTAGGACCTGTGATAAAAATATAGATGACCAGATTTATCTGGAGCCAGTTAACCACTTTTTATCAAGTTTGGAATAACAGTTAAATGAAGTAAACTCCACCGCGAGCACCTCATTTTAGTTTACAATACGATATTAGCGTAGTGACAATAAACTGTCTACGAAACAAGCGATATATTACTGACCACATTAAAGAGTCACTCGTATTGTGTTCACTTTTACCAGCATAGCGCTTTTTACTCTTATGATAAGCGACATTACTATTGAAAAACCCTGACTTGATGCCTTTGTTCGCTGTAACCAATGTCTTATGATAGAGAAATAATGTATGAAAAATCCAACTGAAATTAACTCCCCATGTATTGGAACTTGCTATCTTGGGCCAAAAGACATTTGCCAAGGATGTTTTCGGTCCATAGATGAAATACTCGTGTGGGGTAGCGCAAGTATTGAAGATCGCCGGCTAATAATCGAGAAAACTTTGCAGCGGCAAAGCGATAAAATATAAATTCATATTAATACAAGCAAAAAAATGTATTTATCTGAAAATCCTAAACACATAAAATGTAAAACAAGATTCGCGCAGGTCTCTATTAACGAATTGCTTATTAAGTAATATCACTGATTCTATAAATTTTACTGTGCTGGCCGCGTCCAAATTCAAACTCGTCATCAACAAACAATCCCAGTAACTTTTTTCCCAATGGCGATGATGGAGTGATGACAATAATCGTACGTTCTTCAAATATAAATTTGACGCCGCCTGATACAGGCGCTAAAAGTAGCGATAATGGTTTTTCGTATTGGTCAATTAAACTAACTAAAGCACCTACAACAATCGCATCACTGTGCGAGCAGTCCAGCGCGGTTAAATTTTTAATTGTATTCAAATCAGCTCGGCAATGTATCGCCCGATTAGCGTGTCCTTCTGCTAAATAAGCAGCTTCTAAGGCCAATGTATCGTATTTGTTTTCTGCAACATTAGCTTTATCTGTTGCCGTTGAATGGGCTCTTTTTGCTGCGCTCAAAGCCGTTTGATATATTGCTTCAAGCTCTAGTATCAAATGGTCAATTAAGGTTCTTTTATGATGCATAGGTTTTTCTCTAGACTCTTGACACAAGTTAATTTGTTGGCTATAAATTGCAGCTAGTTTGCTTGGCTTTAAGTTTATTTTATTGCAAAGTTTAGCAAAAAATTGTTAAGTAGAGAATTAAAGACGTAGTCGAAATTGTGGTGAAGGTAAAGAAATTTTAGCTCTACAACTAACGATTAAACAATCTAATAAAATTACTGAACTGTATTTTTCGCTGAACACTCAATATAATTAACGGCTAAATTCAAGCTGTCAAGTTAGAGTGTCTTGCATAAAACTTTAAGCAACTAAAAAAGTGTCAAGTACTATAATTTGCGCTATATTGTTGGACGAGTTTTAAAATAATAAATTGACCTTTATAAAAAGGCGACTACCTAACGACCAAGAGTAACTGTGCCAGCCGAATACGGTAGGCCACCCAATTTTTGCCTCAATATAAGGAATTGATATGAGTATACTCTTGTTTGTAAAAGAACCTGCGGACGCCGAAAAGCGCTGCGCTTTGCTGCCCGATAACGTTAAAGCATATAAACTGCTTGGCGCCACGGTTAAAGTTGAAAGTCAAATAGGCCAGTCATTAGGCTTTAGTGACCAAAACTATATTGATGCTGGCGCAGAAGTGTTTACAGATCGCAGCGCCGCGCTAAGCACCGCCGATGCGCTACTATCTGTAAGACCATTGCCACTAAAAGAATTAGCAAAAACACCACAAGCTTGCTGCAGTATTAGTTTTTTTGATCCTTTTAACAATCCAAAAAAAATAGCCTCTCTTTTGAAGAGCAAGCGATCATCAATTAGTATGGAATTAATCCCAAGAAGTACACGTTGCCAAAAAATGGACGCACTAAGCTCCCAAGCCAGTTTAGCCGGCTATGTTATGGTACTTAAAGCCATGTCTAATTTGCATAAAAGCTTACCCATGATGATGACACCCGCAGGCACACTTAAGCCCGCAAAAGTTTTTATAATTGGCGCCGGTGTAGCAGGACTACAAGCTATCGCGACCGCCAAGCGAATGGGCGCAAGCGTGATTGCCTACGACACCCGTGCAGAAGTTGCACAGCAGGTACAATCTTTGGGCGCTAAGTTTTTAAACATCGATTTGGGCGATACCGAATCGACAGACCAAGGCTATGCCAAAGCGCTTAGCGCAGAGCAGCTAATATTGCAACAACAAGCGCAAGCCGACTGTATCGCCAGCTCTGACATTGTTATAACTACCGCTCAGCTGTTTGGCCGCAAACCGCCTTTACTTATTTCCAACGAGGTTACTTCACGCATGCGGCCAGGCTCGGTCATTGTCGATATGGCTGCCCAAGACGGCGGTAATGTTGAAGCTTCTGTTGCAGGAAAGACCGTGATTTATGAATTCGTTAAAGTAATTGGTGACGGCGATTGGGCAGGCGAAGTTGCTTTAGATGCCAGCCAAATGTATGCAAATAACTTACAAGCCCTTGTGCAAGACATGTGGAACAGTGAAACCTCAATGTTTACAGTAAATGCGCAGGATGACGTTTTAAAACTGGCCTTAGTTACATATGCCGGTGAAGTAATTAACCCTATTTTGAAATCACAGTATTCGAAGGAAACCGCATAATGTCTTTTATTTATTTAGCCATGATATTACTACTCGCTATTTTCTTAGGCTTTGAACTTATTCGCAAAGTACCCTCCACCTTGCATACTCCTTTGATGTCTGGCGCGAATGCGGTTTCGGGCATTACGGTTATTGGCGCTTTTGTATTTGCGGGCAATGATATGAACACACTTGCTCAAATATTTGGCGCAATTGCTGTATTTTTAGCCACCATAAATGTAGTAGGTGGCTATTTAGTCACCGACCGTATGCTGTCTATGTTTAAAGGTAAAGGAGACCGCAATGCAAAGTGAATTTATTATTAATGCGGTATACGTATTAAGCGCAACATTATTTATAATGGGCCTTAAATTGCTAAGTCATCCAAGCACAGCTCGTCGTGGTAATTTACTGTCGGCTATAGGCATGCTTATTGCCATTTGCATAACCTTGATTGACCAACAAATTGTTCGCTATGAATGGATTGCTTTGGCCTTAGTCGCGGGCACTATTGTGGGTGCGGTGGTGGCGAAAAAAGTAGCCTTAACCTCTATGCCGGAACTAGTTTCTTTACTTAACGGCATTGGCGGCCTAGCCAGTTTGGTGGTCGCGTTTGCAATGATTTTAAGTAAAACTCTACCACTGTATATTTTAATTATATTATTAATCGCTATAGCCATTGGCGGTATAACCTTTACCGGTAGTGTAGTGGCTTGGGCTAAATTAAGCGGTAAATTAGGCGCTATTATTAAAAGTAAGGCTATGGTCTTTAAAGGCCAAGCCTACGCCAATACACTGCTTGTTTTGACTATTATAGGCTTTGCAATAGCAGTGTCGATAGCCCCTCACACTATGCTTTACGCCTATATATTCATTGGCTTATGTTTAGTATTAGGCATTATGCTAGTGCTGCCTATTGGCGGTGCCGATATGCCAGTGGTCATCTCACTTTTAAATAGCTACTCAGGCTTAGCAGCATGTGCTGCCGGTATTGCGCTTAACAATAACTTGTTGATTGTTGCAGGTGCCCTAGTAGGCGCAAGCGGCATAATACTCACCACCATTATGTGTAAAGCCATGAACCGTTCATTACCTAACGTGCTCTTCTCGGGTTTTAAAGCGGTGAGTAATGTAAGCACCAAAATTACGGGTGAAGTAAAGGCAGTATCGAGCGAAGATGCTTATTATGTGTTGGAGGCCGCGCAATCGGTAATTGTTATTCCTGGTTACGGAATGGCCGTTGCGCAGGCCCAACATGCTATGAAAGAGCTACAAGGCTTACTTGAAGAAAACGGTGCTGAAGTTGTTTATGGTATCCACCCGGTTGCCGGACGTATGCCCGGGCACATGAATGTATTGCTGGCAGAAGCCGATGTACCTTACGAGTTATTGCTTGAAATGGACAGTGTTAACCCTCGCATGGAGACGTACGACGTAGCCATTGTAATTGGTGCAAACGACGTTGTTAATACAGCCGCAAGAGAAATGAAAGAAAGCCCTATTTACGGCATGCCTATTATAAATGCCGACTTAGCCAAGAACGTATTCATAATGAAGCGCAGCATGGCCTCAGGCTTCGCTGGAATAGACAACCCGCTATTTTTCAAAGACAATGCGCGTTTGATATTCGGTGATGCAAAGGATTCGCTTAACTCGATTATTAGGCAGTTTTCTAACGAATAAGTAGGTAACAAAAAGCCCCTCACTAGGGGCTTTTTATTAATAACATATGCTATTTTAAGACAAGCGGTAATTTTTCTACTTAGCTATTAGGAAGTGTCCAGTTTGGTCTTTCAAAATGGCAGGTATATCCATTTGGACGCGTTTCCAAATAATCTTGGTGCTCAGGCTCTGCTTCCCAAAAATCTCCTACCGGCTCTACCTCGGTGACCACTTTACCAGGCCATAAGTCTGAGGCGTCTACGTCTGTAATCGTTCTCAAGGCTTCAGCTTTTTGCGCTTCAGACACATAGTAAATGGCTGATCGGTAAGAAACACCGAGGTCGTTTCCTTGCCTATTTTCAGTGCTCGGATCATGTATTTGAAAGAAAAATTCCAAAATTTTGCGATAGCTGGTCACTTCATTATCAAACTCAATTTCTATGCCTTCAGCATGGGTACCATGATTACGGTAAGTTGCATTTTTTACTTCACCACCGGTATATCCTACGCGCGTAGACATTATGCCCGGACGCTTACGAATAAGATCTTGCATGCCCCAAAAACACCCACCGGCTAATACTGCTCGTTCATTTGCCATTACGATAATTCCTCAACTTGATCCAAATAGGCTTCATATCCTTCGTTTACCATTTCATCCTTAGGGACAAAACGTAGCGAAGCTGAATTAATACAATAGCGAAGGCCACCTTGATCAGCAGGACCGTCAGGAAAAACATGGCCTAAGTGGCTATCTCCATGGGTAGAACGTACTTCAGTGCGTACCATGCCAAGCGACATATCTGTAATTTCATTTACATTAACCGCGTCTATCGCTTTGGTAAAGCTTGGCCAGCCACAACCTGATTCATACTTTGTAGATGATGCAAACAAGGGCTCCCCTGAAACAACATCAACATAAATACCCACAGATGTATTGTGCAACAACTCGCCAGTACCTGGATGTTCTGTGCCATTTTGCTGAGTCACTCTAAACTGTTCCGGAGATAAAGCCGAAATTACTTCTTTAAGTTTTTGATATTTATTCATAGCTTTCTCTCTTGCTTGTAATGGGCACAACACTTTATGGTATACAGTAGACCCTAAATTGTCTTAGTATATTTCATATATAACGTTAATGTTAGTAACTACACATTACCAAAATATAATATACCTTGCTTTTATGTAATGTAATTTTGAGTTTACGTCATCAAAAGAAAACCAAAGAAGTTTTCGATTGTGTAATATAAACATCATAACGTACGTAAATTGATGCAAGCTTATTGCTTGTAATCCTCATACTTATAAGGAATATTTATGAATGTTTTTATGCAGGCTGCCATTGAACAGGCCCAAAAAGGTCTAACTGAAGGTGGTATACCGATAGGTTCGGTTATTGTGTACAACAATAAAATTATTGGCAGGGGCCATAATCGTAGAGTGCAGTCTGGAAGCCCCATTTTGCATGGTGAAATGGATGCTTTTGAAAATGCTGGGCGACAGCCAGCCAGCGTTTATCGTCAGGCTACCATCTATACAACTTTGTCACCTTGCTGCATGTGCAGCGGCGCCATCATGTTATATGAGATACCCAAGGTCGTGGTGGGCGAAAATCAAACCTTTATGGGAGAAGAAGATACCTTGCGAGACAAAGGTATTGAAGTTGATGTACTCAATGACGAAACTTGCATACAAATGATGAAAAACTTTATACGTCTGAACCCCGCACTATGGAATGAAGATATTGGCGAGTAGAGCTGAGCGGGTCTTGGTCGACCACCCATATATAGTCCTTGCCAGCTTTGCTTAGCAAGCAAAAAGGCGAAACACATAATGTATTTCGCCTTTTTTATAGTTGATTTTCGCGGTGTGTATTCGCAGTAAGTCAATGTTTAAGCTAATAAAATTGATGTAGTAATTAGCCTTACATTATAATAGTAAAGTAAACCATTGCACTCATCATTAACGATTAAACGGCTAATACCGAATTGTCGTCAAATGAAATCGGCGAAGTTATATAAGCATCAGCATTCCAATCATTTTCCCATTGGGAATCGTTTAGCAAATAACGAAACTGATATTTAGCGTCCTTCGGCAATACAACGGTAGACGAAAAAGAACCGTTTTTTAGTCTCTTCATTGGGGCTGTTGTAATATCCCAGTCGTTAAAGTCGCCCACTATTTGCACTTTTTCAGCATTTTTAGCCTCATCACTTGACAACTTGAACGTTACTTTACACACCGGTTTAGATTTAAGATATTGTTTTTTGAAACTCATTGGCTTCTCCATTTAGTAATAAAACTACATAATATAGGCTATAGTATAAAAAACAAGCAAAATAATGTTAGTGATTTGTAACTAAACTACATAAAGCGTTATTTTACCTAAAAAGCGCTAATCACAAATATCTACAAAAAACGATTCTACATAAGCAATATACATAATTTCCGACCCGTAATGCACCCTTTAATTTCTGCGGACGTGGTGCTTATTGTGTTGTATAAAAAATTTATTCATAGTTATTATTCAAGGCAATTATTCAAGGCAATTATTCAA
>JBLHMY010000059.1:0-12698 GCA_047621065.1 Glaciecola sp.
AAAGCTGGCACCATAGGCGCAATTTCTGGCAGTGCATTAACCATAGATTTCAGCGAGGGTTACAATATTTTATGCAATAAGCACAATGTTGTATCAGGATTTTTCAAAGAACTATCAGCAATTAATGCTAGTCACGAAATGAAATTATCAGATGTTAATAATAAGCAAATACCGGCACGTTTAAAAAAGAAGCTGCTCGCACTTAATATTCAAGTTGAAGCTGAACGGGATTTACTTCGATGGTTAAGAGAAACACAAGCAGAATTACAAGAACTTAAGCGCGAATATGAAATTAATGCTCGTGTAATTGCCAACAAAGAACTATTCCCTGGCGTAACGGTGAAACTAAACAAAAAAGTATGGCGCAGCCACCAAGAATATCTAAAATGCCGCGTTATTTTAGATGATGGTAATTGGCAACATAGCCCTATAGTTTAAAAAGGAAAAATTAACAGCAACTGTCGCCCATTTAATATCTAAACCCACTTACTTCCAGTTTTTTATTGTTCCTGTGGACCTAAAGCTAAGCTAATCCACATACCTTTAGTTAATATTTCAAAGCTTTAAACTCACTAAAATATCAATGTCTAATTTGTGTTTACGTTTACGTTAACTTGACTTTACGTAAACGTAAAGTAAGATTGTTATATTGTTTTTAACGAGTTGTCATAAAAATGTCATTGCAAACATTCAGTATTGGCGAGTTAGCTAGAGTTTTCGATATTACCCCTCGATCTATTCGCTTTTATGAAGAACAGCGTCTTTTGGTTCCTGAAAGAAGGGGGCAAACACGCGTCTATTATACTAAAGATAAAGTTAGACTAAAATTAATCCTCAGGGGCAAACGCTTAGGTTTTTCATTAGCAGAAATTAGTACGCTTTTTGAACTATATGATACCAACCCAAACTCTGCAGCTCAGCTTGAAACAATGCTGCAACTTACCAAAACTAAACGTGCAGTGTTAGAACAACAACTTAACGATATTCAAATGTTAATGAATGAACTTGATGATGTTGAATCTCGCTGTGAAGAAGAACTCAACGACATAAAAAGAGGTGTTGCATGATAACCGCGCCCTATCCTACGCTAAACTTTGGACTTGGTGATGACATAGATATGCTAAGAGAGCATGTATATAACTTTGCTCAAAATGAAATTGCCCCGTTGGCGGCTAAAGCAGATGAAAACAATCAGTTTCCTAATGAATTATGGCCAAAATTTGGCGATATGGGATTGCTCGGTGTAACGGTCAGTGAAGAGTTTGGTGGTTCCGATATGGGCTATTTAGCACATACCGTGGCCATGGAAGAAATTAGCCGAGCATCTGCTGGGATTGGTCTAAGCTATGGGGCTCATTCAAACCTGTGTGTAAACCAATTAGCCAAGAACGGTACTCAAGCCCAAAAGGAAAAATACCTTACTAAGCTGGTTAGTGGCGAACATATTGGTGCGCTTGCCATGAGTGAACCAAATGCAGGTTCAGATGTGGTCAGCATGAAGCTTAAAGCAGAAAAAAAAGGCGATAAATATATCCTTAACGGCAATAAAATGTGGATAACGAATGGTCCCGATGCACATACCTTTATTATTTATGCTAAAACCGATACATCTGCAGGTTCAAAAGGCATCACTGCGTTTATTGTTGAAAAAAATACACCTGGATTTAGTCAGGCGCAAAAGCTCGATAAGCTCGGCATGCGTTCTTCAAATACATGTGAACTTGTATTTGAAGACGCTGAAGTACCCCAGGAGAATATTTTAGGCCAAATTGGCGGCGGTGTGCGTGTACTCATGAGTGGCCTAGATTATGAAAGGCTTGTGTTATCGGGCGGTCCACTGGGTATTATGCAAGCCACCATGGATTCAGTTGTACCTTACATTCACGATCGTAAACAGTTTGGTCAATCAATTGGTGAGTTTCAGCTAGTGCAAGGCAAAGTAGCCGATATGTATACGCAAATGAATGCAGCTCGCGCATATGTTTATACCGTTGCTCGTTCATGTGACCGCGGAGAAACAACGCGTAAAGACGCCGCAGGTGCTATTTTATACTCAGCAGAGCTTGCCACAAAAATGGCACTAGATGCAATTCAATTGCTTGGTGGTAACGGTTACATTAACGATTATCCTACGGGGCGTTTATTGCGAGATGCAAAACTGTATGAAATTGGTGCCGGCACATCTGAAATACGACGCATGCTAATTGGCAGAGAACTCTTCAACGAATCAAAATAACGGGGATTGTTCAGTGCCAATTATCCAATCAAAAATAAACACTAAAAGCAATGCATATATTGAGAATCGTCAGCATATGCAGACGCAAGTTAACGATTTACAGCAAAAAATAGCTAATATTATGCTGGGTGGTGGGGAAGCTTCTCGAGAACGACATTTGTCGCGAGGTAAGCTACTGCCAAGAGACCGTATAGAAGGCCTCATAGATAAGAACTCTAGTTTTTTAGAAATTGCTCAGTTTGCGGCGTGGGAAGTATACGACGACTATGTGCCGTGTGCTGGTGTAATTGCTGGTATTGGCAAGGTTAACGGTATTGAGTGCATGATTGTTGCCAACGATGCTACCGTAAAAGGCGGTAGCTATTATCCGCTGACCGTTAAAAAACATCTGCGTGCACAAACAATTGCGCAACAAAATAATTTGCCTTGTATCTATTTAGTAGACTCCGGCGGAGCCAACTTACCTAGGCAAGACGATGTATTTCCTGACAAGGAACATTTTGGCCGCATTTTTTTTAATCAGGCTAACATGTCTGCACAAAATATTCCGCAAATAGCGGTGGTAATGGGTTCTTGCACGGCCGGTGGCGCGTACGTTCCGGCTATGGCAGACGAATCGATTATAGTGCGCGAACAAGGCACTATATTTTTGGGCGGACCACCACTGGTAAAAGCGGCGACAGGTGAAGTGGTTACTGCTGAGGAGTTAGGCGGTGGTGATGTGCATTGCAGAACCTCGGGTGTGGTTGATCATCTTGCCAATAACGACCATCACGCACTGTCTATTGCTAGAGATGCAGTAGCTAGGCTTAATAGACAAACAATTAACTCGTTACAAAAGCACCCAAGCGTTGAACCCCGTTATGCCAGTGATGAAATATACGGCATCATTCCAAAAGGCAGTAAGCAAACCTATGATGTAAAAGAGGTTATTGCGCGAATAGTTGACGACAGCGACTTTCATGAATTTAAGTCTCTTTATGGCACTACATTAGTGTGCGGATTTGCTCGTATTGAAGGTTTTGAGGTCGGTATTTTGGGCAATAACGGTATATTGTTTGGTGAAAGTGCACAAAAAGGCGCCCATTTTGTTGAACTTTGCTGCCAACGCAACATTCCACTATTGTTTTTACAGAACATTACTGGTTTTATGGTAGGTAAGCAGTATGAAGCTGGCGGTATTGCTAAGCATGGCGCAAAAATGGTAACGGCTGTGGCATGCGCGCAAGTACCAAAACTAACGGTACTTATTGGCGGTAGCTTTGGCGCCGGCAACTACGGCATGTGCGGTCGAGCTTACGATCCACGTTTCTTATTTATGTGGCCCAATGCAAGAATCTCAGTAATGGGCGGTGAACAAGCTGCTGGCGTGTTAGTACAAGTCAAAGAAGGCCAAGCACAGCGCACAGGCGAAAGTTTAAGTAAGGAGGCTATAGACGCTATCAAGAAGCCAGTTATAGACACATATGAGCGCCAAGGGCATCCATATTATGCGTCGGCTCGGTTATGGGATGATGGCGTTATTGACCCAGCCGATACCCGAAAAGTATTGGGTCTAGCTTTGTCAGCAGCTAGTAATAAACCAATTGCAGATACTAAGTTTGGTGTTTTTAGAATGTAAGCAGTCGCACTTTATTACTAGATAAAAAGGTGTGAAAAAAGCAAGTGCAGTGGTTGATATTAGTTTGCTCGTATCAATAAATAATGACAGTAGTGATGGAATATACGTTGTTATAATTAAATTAGAACAAGTAATGTAAAGTGAGAGTATCTTAATGAGTTACGTTGAATTAAGTATTGAAAACGCAGTGGCTACGGTTACGCTTAACCGTCCCGAGGTACATAATGCCTTCAATGAAGATGTTATTAGTAGTTTGATTGAATGTTTTGAACGTGTAGAAAATGACGACAATGTGCGCGTAATGATTCTACAATCTACGGGTAAATCGTTTAGTGCGGGTGCTGATCTTAATTGGATGAAAAAAATGGCATCATACACACAAAAGCAAAATCTTGCCGATGCCCAGCAACTGGCTGAAATGTTGTCAAAACTGTATCACTTATCAAAGCCAACTATTGCAAAAATACAAGGTAGTGCGTTTGGCGGAGCTGTGGGCTTAGTCGCTTGTTGCGACATTGCAATAGCAAGTCGTATGAGTAAGTTTTGTTTAAGTGAGGTAAAACTCGGTTTAATACCCGCTACAATCTCGCCCTATGTTATTCAAGCGGTAGGACCTAGAATTGCTAAACGGCTATTTATGACCGCAGAGGTAATATCCGCCAGACGCGCCAGAAGAATTGGGTTGATTAGCGAAGCGGTTAGCGAAGACGAGCTAAACAGTGAAGTAGCCAGCATAGCATCTGGTCTGCTTAAAAACGGTCCCAATGCTGTGTCTATGGCAAAAGCCCTAGTTGACAGAGTCGCCTTTGAGCCCATTAATGCTGAACTAATGCAATATACCAGCACGCAGATTGCAGCAGCTCGGGTATCTCAGGAAGGTCAAGAAGGACTCACGGCGTTTCTAGAAAAACGTCCAGCTAATTGGATAGATACCCATGATTAAGAAAATTCTTATTGCCAATCGCGGTGAGATAGCCTGCCGAGTAATGAAAAGTGCACACAAATTGGGTATAGCAACAGTTGCGGTATACTCTGAAGCTGACACTAATGCCCAGCATGTGAAATTAGCTAATCAAGCAGTATGCCTTGGCGAAGCGCCGGCCACTAAAAGCTACCTAAACGGCGACTTAATTATACAAAAAGCTATTTCATTAGGCGTAGACGCTATTCATCCGGGTTATGGTTTTTTGTCTGAAAACGCCGATTTTGCTGACAAATGCGAGCAAAACGGTATTATTTTTATTGGTCCTAACTCGTCAGCAATTCGCGCAATGGGTTCTAAGTCTGCGGCTAAAACAATAATGGAAGCGGCCAATGTGCCCTTAGTGCCCGGCTATCATGGCAATAATCAAGACGCTAATTTTTTACGTGAGCAAGCTAACACAATGGGATATCCGGTACTGCTAAAAGCTGCCGCTGGTGGTGGCGGCAAAGGTATGCGACAAGTCTGGGACGAAAAAGGTTTCTTTGAGGCACTTGAAGCCGCCAAGCGCGAAGCTATGAATAGTTTTGGTGACGATATCATGCTAGTGGAAAAGTACTTAACCGAACCCAGACATGTTGAGATACAAGTTTTTTGCGATAACCACGGTAATGGCGTGTTCCTCTTTGAAAGAGATTGTTCGGTTCAGCGCAGACATCAAAAGATAATTGAAGAGGCACCTGCGCCCGGGATGGATTCGAATGTTCGCCAACAAATGGGTGCCGCCGCGCTTAAAGCGGCATTTGCCATTGGTTACACAAATGCCGGCACCGTCGAATTTTTACTCGACAGCGACGGTGCTTTCTATTTCATGGAAATGAATACGCGTTTACAAGTAGAACATCCGGTAACCGAGCTTATTACGGGCGAAGATTTAGTTGAATGGCAAATTGCCGTGGCTAATAATTTACCCTTACCCAAAACTCAAGAAGCCTTGTCAATTAAAGGCCATGCCTTTGAAGCCCGCATTTATGCAGAAGATCCAGAAAACGAATTTTTGCCATCTACCGGTCTAATTGAATCGCTAATTGAGCCCATTCGTAGCAAGCATGTGCGAATTGATTCAGGGGTAGTGTCGGGTGATGAAGTGTCTATTTATTACGACCCTATGATTGCAAAACTAGTTGTGTGGTCGGAAAATCGAGATCAAGCACTAGCCCTTTTAATACAATCCTTAAAGCAATATATGATTTGTGGGGTAACTACAAATATTCCTTACCTTATTAAAGTAGCAAATAGCGAACCGTTCAGAAAAGCGATACTAACCACCGACTTTATTGAGCGCCACGCAGATACAATTGCCGCTATTGATGAAACAGCTCACAATTGTGCGCAAGGTTTAACGCCCACACAAATAATTGCCATAACTGCAATGCTCAGTGCTAAAAATACTAAAACTGCCGGCGAGCAATCAAGTATTGTAGACTATGCAGGATTTAGGCTGAATCATAAGCTCATGCAAGCGGTAACATTTACGCATAATAACAATTACCATTGTTATCAACAACATCATACTGATACAAGTAGCTGGACAGTTGTAATAAATGAACAAAATTATGCCTATAACGCCTCAAAAACCAACAGTCTATTAACTATTAACACCACCGACTTTATAGCGACTTACTCTATTTATGAAAATGATGACTTTGCCTGGATATTAGATAATACAGGTCTGCTTAAAGTCAGCAAATACAAAGTAGATATGGGGTCGCTGGGCGAACAGCAGCATGCCGGCGATATTCTTGCGCCTATGAACGGCACTATGGTAGCCATGCGCGTAGAAAAAGGACAGCAGGTAGAAAAAGATGACTTATTAGTTGTGGTTGAAGCCATGAAAATGGAACACAGCATGCGTGCCCCTTTTGCCGGTACTGTTGAAGAATGCTTTGGCAAAGCTGGTGACTTAGTTAACGATGGGCAAATATTGGTATCGCTTGTTGCCCCCGATAAAGATAACGCCAAGCCGGATTTGACATAATTGAGACCATAACATGCACATAAATTATCCCTTAAATGCAAATATTGTTGAAGTGGGTCCACGAGACGGCTTACAAAACGAAAAGCAGCCATTGCAAGTAACTGATAAAGTCAATTTAATCAACGCCTTGAGCCAGACTGGCCTACGGCATATTGAATCAGGTAGCTTTGTATCGCCTAAATGGGTACCACAAATGGCTAATTCAGATGAAGTAATGGCCAGAATTGTGCGCAAAGAGGGTGTGATTTATAGTGCTCTTACGCCTAACCTTAAAGGATATGAGGGAGCTTTGACCGCAAAAGCAGATACTGTCGCTATTTTTGCAAGTGCATCGACCGCATTCTCAATGAAAAACATTAATTGCGACATTCCTACTAGCATCGAGCGCTTTACTGCGGTAGTAGAACAAGCCCGCAAAGATAATATACCGGTAAGAGGCTATGTTTCTTGTGTACTAGGATGCCCTTATGAAGGTGAAGTATCGCCTCAATCAGTTTTGGATGTCACCAAAGCCCTACTCGACCTTGGTTGCTATGAGGTTTCGTTAGGCGACACGATTGGCGTAGGTACTGCACTAAAAACAAAGAGGCTCACTGACTTACTAATATCACAGCTTCCCGTTAACAAACTCGCTTTACACTGCCACGATACATATGGACAGGCACTTACCAATGTTTTAATTGGGCTACAACAGGGCATAAACACTTTCGACTCATCAATAGCTGGACTAGGTGGTTGCCCATATGCTGCAGGTGCTTCTGGCAACTTAGCAACAGAAGACTTAATATATATGCTCAGCAACATGGGGATTGAAACAGGCGTAGATTTAGACAAACTGGTGCAAATTGGTGATAATATAAGCAATACTTTGCAACGCAATAACCAAGCTAAAACAGGCCAAGCAATGATGGCGAAATCATTAAAAGAGTAAGTACCTAAAAGTTTACTTCTCATTTTTCACCGTAAACGTCAATAAACCGCCGAATGACAATCCTACCAACATACATATTAGCGTGGCAATAACACTGTAATGCAGCAAAAATGAATAAAATACTCCAATCGATAGCATAAACACACCAACAATGGTGTTAGTTAAGGCTACGAATGTAGTACGTTTATGCCCAGTCAGTATATCTATCGAGTATATTTTACGCCCTGTGCGAACACCGTTATGCCCTATTCCCAAAATAAAAAACAAGCCTATTATGAGCCAAGCGTTATGCAACTGATGTTCAAACTTCAAGCTAATAATTAACAATATGGCGCTTGCCACTGCAGCAACAAACGCACCCAATCTCATGCTCAAAAGCGCTCGTTTATCAGATAATGCCCCCCATATATAAGAAGAAACTACACCCGCCATTGCTTGAGATATAATAAGAAAGGATAATATTGAAATAGCACCACCAGAATATGCCAAGGTAAAAAGCGGCGCTACTAAAGCTGAATGAGATAATAAGCTTCGCATTGCAACAAAACGCTTAAGTATCGTCTTTTCAGAAGATGAAAATGCCCCGTAGGCTTGTTTATGTTTATGTTTTTCTTCGTCCTTGTTAATTTGGTGAGTATTATTTTCTTCATTACACGTTTTCTCACCTAAACAAGTCTTTACTGGCCACATCATAACGAAACAGAACACCTGCGCAAGCATTGCTATTAAACATATAGGGAGAAGCTTATCACTGCCAATTTGACTGCCGCTATTATCTATATACAAAGCTGATACTGCTACCATCATAGTAATTAAGCTTGATATAGTTAAAGCACTGCCAATCAACTTTCCTCTTTTGCCTTTATTTATATGAACGCCTTGAATATCTTTATATGTTAGAGAACATAATGATCGGCTTAGACTCCAACACGCCAAAGAGATAACCATAACCCCGCCTGCCATAACTCCTTGTAAACTAAAACCTGCCAAAAATATCGATAAGCTACAAAACATTTGCATCAACATTCCTATTTGCCAAGCAATGTGACGCTTGGGGTAATGCGTAAGAATTTTAGCAAACACTATTTGTGGCAACAGCGCACCCGATTCCCTAATAGGTACTAACAAAGAAACAAGAAACGCGGGCGCACCGGCAAAGGCAAGTAGAGCTGGTAAGGTTGTTTTAGGTGATAGCAACAAATCACTTACTTTATTGGCAATTAGAGATAAGCCAATTCGCCTTGACGTGTATCGCACAAATAATATCCTTCTCCATCGGTGGAGCAATACTGTACTGACTTACATAGAAAATAGCTCTTAAATTCAAGTAATAAAACCCTATGTACTTGCCATAAGTAAATCATTGCCCTTAGCAATAAAGTAACTTAGTATAGATATTACGTTAATTTTAAGTTAATGATCTCAAATATGGAAAAACCAAATAATCGTTACATTAGTAATCTTACCCGTGACACCTACGCTCTAGTACTCGCTGGCGGCAGAGGCTCTAGACTCTACGAATTAACTAATTGGCGTGCAAAGCCTGCATTATATTTCGGCGGTAAATTTAGAATCATAGACTTCCCATTATCTAACTGCATTAACTCCGGCATCCGTAATATTGGTGTACTCACTCAATACAAATCACATTCCTTAATTCGTCATTTAGTTCGTGGTTGGGGACACTTCAAAAAAGAATTAGGCGAATCGGTTGAAGTGTTGCCGGCGTCGCAGCGGTTTTCTGATGATTGGTATCAAGGCACTGCCGATGCGGTATATCAAAACATTGACATTATACGAGATGAATTACCTAAATATGTCATGATATTGTCGGGCGACCATATATATAGAATGGATTATGGCCCTATGCTTGCTCAGCATGTGGAATCAGGTGCGAAAATGACGGTTAGCTGTATGTCTGTGCCTGTCGAACAAGCGCGAGATTCTTTTGGCGTTATTGCTGTAGACGAACAAAACCAGGTCACCGGCTTCATAGAAAAACCAAGTGAGCCTGAACGTCTGCACGACGACCCTAACTCATGCCTTGCTTCAATGGGCAATTATGTTTTCGATACCGAATTTTTATTTGAACAGCTAGAACTAGATGCACAAAATAAAGATTCGGCGCATGATTTTGGCAGAGATATCATTCCGAGTATTATCGACAATCACAGAGTATGCGCATTTGACTTTAAAAAGAGTGCAAAAAACGACTCTTACTGGCGTGATGTTGGTACCTTAGATAGTTTTTGGGAAGCAAATATGGAGCTTGTGGCACCTATTCCTGAACTCAATTTATACGATAAATTATGGCCCATTTGGACGTATCAAGAACAATTGCCTCCTGCTAAATTCGTATGGGAGCAAAATGATCGCCGAGGAGAAGCCTTAAACTCTTTAGTTTCTGGTGGCTGCATAATTTCCGGTGCCACAATAAGACGCAGTATTTGCTTTTCAAATGTAAAAGTAATGTCGTATTCAGATGTGGAAGAGTCTGTTTTATTGCCCGAAGTTGAAGTTGCGCAAAACTGCGTGATTAAAAAAGCCATTATAGACCGGGGCGCAATAGTACCTGAAAACACCCAAATAGGTGTAAATCATGACGATGATCGGGCAAGAGGCTTCAGGGTTTCTGAAAACGGTGTGGTATTGGTCACGCGCGAGATGCTAGCAGAACTAAAATAGTCTATATACGGGCCTATTTGTTTATATTTGTTAACACATTAGCAATAGCATGTGCTACTTCTACTGGATATTCTAAGGGAAACATATGTTTCCCTTTTTTAAATTCAATATGAGTAACACTTGGGTTTGTTTTTAAAAAAGGCTTCCTTAAAACTGGTACACAAACATCTGTATTTTTACCTGTTATTAGTACACTAGGCACTTTTAATTTACCAGCATATGTAGGTAAGTTGTGTGGGATGGTTCTAAAAATATTAGCTTCGGTTTCTACATCGAAATTAAGATGCATGTGGTCACCTTGTTCGCTTATAGCCGACGAAATATAATCATTAATACAGTCAGGATCAAAGTCTTTAAACAAGACTTTTTTAGAAAAATAGGCATGTAAGTCTTGTTCTCTATGCCACTTTTGCTTCCTTAATAAAGTAATGCCCGCTGGTGTTATTTTATTAATTAGCCTCGTCTTTTTCGCAAACCTGAAAAGGTATCGCGCTAATCCGGTCATTAAAGGCGGATCTAGCATGACCAGCGCAGAAAATAAATCAGGTCGCAAACATGCGCTCATATAACTCACTAAAGCTCCGAACGAATGTCCTACGGCCACTACTTTCTCATGTTCACCTTTATTACTTTCAACAAAACTGATCATTTCTGCTACTTGATTTTGCCAATTATCATTTAAAGGATACTGTGGGTTATGAGCAAGTTTATCTATTGCTATCACATTATATTGCTTAGGCAAATGGTTAAAGAGCTTTTTATAGCTCCCTGTCGGAAAACCATTTGCATGGGCAAAGTACAAAAATATTTCAGGCGCTTTATTTATCATATGAGCCTTGATGTTTGTCTTCGAAAATAAATTCTGAGGGAGTACAATTGTACCATCGTTTAAAGGCGCGCCTGAAATTTGCAATATCAACATAACCAAGCGTTGCCGCAGTTTGCGTTACTGAGTAACCATAAATAAGTAGACATTCTTTTGCGACCGCAGCCTGATGGATATCAAGTATTTTTTTGAAGCTTGTTTGTTCAGCTTTTAGATATCGATGCAAACTGCGAGGACTTACATTTAGCCGCAGGGCAATGTCTTCTAAATTTGGCCTTGAGGACTGATATTGCATTAAACATTGCTGAACTTTACCGGTAAAACTCGCAAATTTCAGCCAACGTGCAAGTTCTTGCTCACAGGCTTTCTCTGCTTGTATAAAACTTAGCTTATCTACATTAGGAATTTTAGTCTGCAAACTACGTTTATCTATAGCAATACCACAGTAACCATGATTAAACTCTATTTTGTTCACCGCCAAGCCATTGTACTTGTCGCTATAATTTGGCTTTTCATAGTCAAAGAACAAGCGCGATATTGACAAACTCGGGACACTTTGCAGCAAAGCTGCAAATATATTTAAAACTGCACCTGTCACCGCCTCTATTACAAAACGGTGGAGTTTGCCTTGCCAGTGCGTATCTTTAGCCAGCACAACTACTTCATTGTCATAATACACTATACTAATTTCAATAAAGGGAATGCGAATAACCAAGTACCTTTGCACAAATTTGATGATCTGTTCAATTGTCTCACAATTTAGTAAAGCAAGACCAAAGGTACCGTGGTGAGCAATTTGTAATTTTCTACCAACGGTTAACCCTAAATGTTCCCTGCTATGATGTGACAACACCTTCTTTAATAAATGATCAAATTGAGCGGGATCTATTTTTGTATCGTAAGAATACAGTTTTTCTTTGCTTATGCCCTGTTCTGTCAACCATTCATGTATGGGAAAAGCATGCTCTTGCAGCACATCAATTAAATGACCTAGATAATAAACAGGCACATATAGCATTGTGACTTACCCCGAAATTTTTTGAAGATATGAAATATACGTCTTTTATTGCCAACTGGCAATAAATGACTCCTCATTGACAGACATTGTGCTCACGTAATGGCTAATTTAGGGGCACACTACTATTATAATTATAAGGAGTCACTGCATGTTTCACTATTTAAAATTCTTCCATTATTACGTAATTGTGCTACTCGGATGCGTTTGTTTATTATTTGCCGATTATTTTATTCTTATTGGCTTCACTGTTTTTACGAGCATATACGTTATCGGTGACACTCTTTTGGGCGATGATACAAGTACACCAATACTCACGAATAAACTAATTATTAACGCCATGCTTTATGGTTCGGGCCCTTTGAGCGGTATTTTACTGCTCATTGCTGTATGGCTAGTAACGCCATACGAATGGGCGTTTATG
>JBLHMY010000060.1:0-12692 GCA_047621065.1 Glaciecola sp.
TGTTGGTTGGACTATATGCCTATAGCTTTCTTGTAACCGAAACGCGTAACAATGTCATGCAAAGTATTGATGACGTAAATACCAATGTAGGCACTTCAATAAATGAAATACTGATTACTGCACAAAATGATCTGAATACATTTGCCACAACCGAGCTATTTCAAGAATATGTGACACTTAATGACATACGTTACGATACTCATCAGTCACAAGTTTATATGCAACTATTAAAGTATCAAAAAGCTTATCCAGAGTATTTTTTAATGCAGCTTGTATTATCAAATGGCCAAATCGATTCATCGGTAGATAATAGGAAGTCTGTGTTGCCCGTATTCTCTGTAGCTAACTGGCCGTTTTTTCAAACATTTAAAAGCATTAAACCGGGTGAGACTAAATACCATGTGGATTTTGATGCTAGTTTACAACGGTTTATAATTAGCTTGTCTACAGCAATGAAATACTCATCGGTGGAATTAGATAATACCATGCAAGGACAAGGCGCCACCTACTTCACCATGTCAATGTATGCAGACAGAATTACATCCTTATTATCCAAACAACGTAACTTAATTAACATACCATTAGTTATTGTTACACTAGACAATCAGATTATTTCTCATTCAACAAGTAACAAATTTACTATGGCTGAGTTCAGCGATGCCAATATGTTGGGCATTAAAGCACCAACATATGTATTGATAGATAAGCGAGAATACTTGTTGGTACCTTACCCGCTTGCAGCCGGAATGACCTTATATTCTGTATTGCCTAATAGTATATTAAAGCAAACTGCACGTACGTTATTCATAAAAATTACGCTTTTTTTGATTCTCTTTATTCTTATTATTAGCGCTCTGTGTTTTTTCATTCTCAATAGCTTTATTTTAAAACCACTATCTTCAATGCGGTTGCTGGTGAGCAATATAGCCGAAGGTAAGATGAACACAATAACGCCGATGGTAAATAGAAACGATGAATTAGGTTTTTTGTCAAATGCGCTTGTTGATATGCGCGACAATATAAAAAAGAGTCAGAATTCGACACGACAACTTGCTTTTTTTGACTCACTAACAAAGCTGCCTAATAGGAGTGCTTTTCAAGCTCAGCTTGGCTATTCAATAGCCAGCGCTAGTCAGTCGCAATGTCGGTTTGCCGTCGTATTCATTGATTTAGATGACTTTAAGAAAGTGAACGACACATTGGGCCACGACGCCGGTGACGAATTACTTTTAAGTGCTTCTTCGCGCATTAAAGAAGCATTGAATATCACGCAATATAACTTAGATGACGTCACCCAAAAATCGGACAAAACAATTTTTCTTGCGCGTCTTGGAGGTGATGAATTTACAATGTTAATACCCGTAAATAAGGCTAAAGAGGAGGTCCGCGTAAGCTTAATGGAGGTTGTGAAAAGCTTGTCGACCGAGTTTAATATTGGAGGTGATAAGGTTAATATTGGTGCAAGTATTGGCGTGGCTTTTTATCCGTCGAGTGCAAACAATGCAAAAGACTTATTAAAAAGTGCCGACTTAGCTATGTATGACGCGAAACGCAGCGGCACAAATAAAATTGTGTTTTATTATCCGCAACTCAAACACACTTTAGTTAATGCAAATAAGATTGAAATTATCCTGAGAGAGGCTATTGAAAAACAGGATTTTTCGCTAAATTTTCGTCCTAGGATGAAGTTGACAGACTATTCAATTAAAGGGTTTGAAATTGAACTGTGTTGGCGACATCCAAAATTATCAGGGCTGGGTTTGCAAGAGCTTCATTCGTACATGCAAGTTAATGGAAAATTACACCTTTTCAATCAATGGGTGATAAAAAAGGCTATTGCAAAAATGACGCAATGGCTTTTGTTGGGATATAAAAGTTGCAGTGTGGCTATTAATGTATCGAGTATTCAACTTGAGGAACCAGATTTTGCCGCTAGCATCGAACGAGCCCTATATGAAGCCAAAATTCCTAGTAAGTACCTGATAATTGAAATTACTATATGCTCGACATTTAAAAATTCAGGAAAGGTAAAAGCAACATTGCATCAGTTAAAAAAATTGGGCATAAGCATTACGTTAAATGAATTTGCCAAAGGCTTGTCATCTTTTCAACAACTGTACGACTTGCCTATTGATCAAATAAAGCTTGACCAAAACTTTGTAAGCGATGCTGTTCATGGTGATGCCGATTTTTTAATAGCCCTTATTAATTTTGGCAAAGGAATTGATATTGATTGCATTGTAGATGGGGTTACTACCTCAAGCCAACATGATGCTCTTTTGCTCAGTGGATGTGAGTATGCGCAAGGTCCTTATTACGCGAAGCCTCTAAGCGAGGCGCTTGTTGATAATTTCATTGAGTCGCTTCATGATAGACAAAACAGTATTAGTTCTTTGCCTCCGCAAAAATAAGCGAGCGTAATTTTGTAAGGGTTGCGATACTAGCGCGGCTAAAGAGCCAAATATTAAACATATATTAGGGTGATCTTTCCAAGCACCAAATTAGTTTTAATAATATGAAGCCTACTATACCAATTAATCTTGTCACGCTTGTCGATGAACAAGGCAACACCACCGGGTATGCCGAGAAAATGGAGGCACACTTGCGAGGTGATCTGCATCTTGCGTTTTCTTTAATGATAATTCGCAGGCGAGGGGATAATATAGAATACCTTTTGCAACGAAGAGCTAACCACAAGTACCATAGCGGTGGATTATGGGCCAACACCTGTTGTTCTCATCCGTTTCCGCATGAAAAGATTGAAGACGCTGCGCAAAGAAGAGTGTCTGAAGAGATTGGCATTAACTGCTTGTTGAGTATGTCAATAATAGGCCAAATTTGTTACAAACATTCACTCGACAACAACATGATTGAACATGAGTTTGACAATATCGTTGTGACTGAGGTGGAAGATATTCAGTGGCAAAAAAACCTAGATGAAGTGATGGAAGTGCGGTGGTGGAAGGAACAGGAAATAGTAAAGTGGCTACAAAATAATCCTAATATATTCGCTGCTTGGTTCCCTCAGGTCTTCGAATATATTAAGGATAATAATTTTATGCAGCGCCCCAGTCATAAGCTTTTACCCAATTTATGACTTTACCTGCAAACATCAAACGCAATTAGTCCCCTACATTAACTCTATGCCAAGCACTTATCAGTAACATATGCGACATTGTCAGACCAAATAGACCGATAAAAACCCAGCGTAGCAGTGCTGTATTTATTTCAATAGCATTTCCTGACGAAGTAAATCCAATGTATAAAGTGGCCGCAAGCAAGAGCGTCAGAAGTACGAAAGGCACACTGATAATAATAGCTTTTGTGAGTGTTATGTTCAGCGTCTTACTAACATCATGCAAATGCTTAGGCGAATGTAATAAACAAAAGTATAGGCCAAAATGCAATAAAGGTGTAAATACCAAACTGCTTACAAGTAATGACATCCACTCTGCAAACGGCCATTTTGGGAAGGTTTTGTTGAAGTTTTCCATTTTTACTAAAAAGTATAAAAAGCCTAGTAAGCTAATACAAAACATTACTCGCATTCCTTGTATAAGAAACCCTGCGGTTTCGGTACTTAACAGCAGTGCTGTAAACAAGGGTAATACAAGCGATGAAAAAGTCATTGCAGGACCACATATAACAATAGCCGCTAAACTAATCCTCGCATATTCGGGCATTGATGTTCGCCAGTCCGCTGAAAAATGATATATAGATACACATAAAAATATAGTTAAGGCGCTTGCCGGAAAGTTAAGCCAAAAAACGATAGACAAGGCCGCAATGACGCTGTAGGCCACAATAAAGTAAACGGCATGCAAGGTAGTGGAAAAAAGCTTTAAGGACTTTGCAACAGCAAAATCGAGAGCGCCATGAGGTAAACCGAGTAATGTGACTGCAATGGCTAAACCTACAATTAAATAGTCTTCAGGTATATCAATGTTGACCAAGGCAGCCAATACACACAGCAGCAATATGCCTAAATAAAATTGGCTATAGTGAAGCTTAGTCACCTTTTTCAACTGTTGTTCTGTGAGCAGCTTTTTGTGCAACAAATAAGAGTTTACAGGCGGCTTTAAAAAACCGCCATTTTGGCATTGCCCAAATAACACTTACAAAATCTAAGAAAGTAGCTTGCTGTATCATAAAGCGCGCAAAGCTATCGGGTTTTACTCGTTTAAACATTTGTTCAAATACAGTTACCCCCATGTTCATATCATCTCGCAGCACTTTTAACATTATTGAATCCATTTTTGTGTATAAAGCATTAATAGGTGCATGTTTACTTAATAAGTCGCTATGCATAAGTTGTTTAGCACACCGTTTTGCCCACTGTTGACTGTTAAGAAAACTATAGCCAGTAGATGCTCGCATAGCGCCACCCGCAATTCCTCCATATATGATGTTTGGACCGTTAGAGGATGAATTATGACCCGTATTATGAATATTTTTGTTAATCATGTACATAGGTAACACGGCGCTTTCGCTTCGCTGTATTTGGTATTTATGCTGCTTAACTAAATTATTTATTATGTCAAGCAGGCGACTTTTTAACGTATCTTCCTTTATAAATACCGGACTAAAGCATGTGAACTCAACTAGCGCATGATTGGTGCTAAAGGGTAATATGTATAGAAATTCAATGCCTAGCTCAGAGCATTTCAACTGCTGCATTAATTTCACTGAATATGGATCAAAAATATCTGCACTAACAATAATTTCTTCGCCATAAAAACACTGCAACAATCCACTGTGGTCGTTGTTTATTGACGGTGGTCGTGTATCAATAATTTTGCTAGTAACTAATTGCTCATGCTGGGTTGATATTAAGCAAGCCTCATCACTACTAATTATCGAGGTAACATCACAATTGTAAATGATGTTGAAATTTGAATTCTTATTTACTCGCTTATGGGCGAGTGCGCTTAAGTCCTCTGACCTAATTGAACAATAATCATAAACACTAGTGTTCATTGAGTAACTATGCAGGTCTGTTGACAGGGTCCAATTCGACCATTTATGAGAAATAATAGATTCAATGTAGCTAGGAAGACTACTATTTTTTTTGCTGCTATTAGAGTTACAAGCAATATGCCAGAAGCTCCAAATTCGGTCGTTCGAAGGTTGGGCGTTTCGTTCTAGTAGTGTTACCGTATGCGGATAGTTTATTTCGTCTAGCGATAGCAGCAACGAAAGTCCAGCAGCGCCAGCACCAATAATAACCAAATCGATTGGACGTTGAGCAACGGGGGCTGTGTTCAAGGATTTTTGGTCATTTTTGGGAAGCCAATTTCGGGAGCATAACCGTCGCAAGATGCCCATGTAGTTCGCTGCGATGTTCAATGCTTCGATGGGCAAGTTTACGGGTACTTAAATCCCAAAGTGCTCGGCATGCTAGCTGCATTTTTATGGGTGTTGAAACAACAACTCGGCCTTGCCAATAGCGGCAGTTCTGCCTGCGTAATTTACGACCAATCTCCCTGTACACATAGGCGGCCACCGCAATCGCTTTTCGGTTACGGCTTGGCAAGTAATATAGCCCTGCTAAGCCACTTTGATAATATTCTTCTGCTAAATCTAATAATTTAATAATGGCTTTTTGCATACCATCCCGTTCATTGGCGCCACTTAACACTATTTCTTTGGCTGACAGATTGTGTATCCACAAGCCGGGAATATAACGACGATTCATCTGCGCATCTTCCATAACATCTCTTGCAATGTTAGTAAGCTGCATACCAATGCCCAAATCGATAGCAAAACGATGTCCTTTATTCTCAGCGCTTAGTATCGGCGCCATCATTAAACCAACAACGCCAGCTACTTTGTAAGCGTATTGTATTATCTCATTTTCGGTGCTTAAAGCCTGCAGACTTAAGTCTTCGCTAACACCCTCAATAAGTGTGTTCCCATTTTTACGGTCAATGCCAAACTCTTCACAAAGGCGAAGAAAGTCACCGACGAGTTTGTGTTCTTTGTTGTTGTGAACTATGGCTTCTTTTATTTCGTTTAAGTGTTTTTCGGCCTCATCTTTGTCTTCACTTTCATCGGCAATGTCGTCTATTATGCGACAAAAGCGGTATAAACGAGCGGCCGCTATACCGGTTTTAGAGCCTAAAAATAATCTGGCGAAATTGAACGATTTCCCGTGTTTTCGCAACAGTGCAGTAGGGTCGTCTTGCATACCTTAGGAACTTGCTGAAGCGATAAGGTTATCAACAACTTTTGCCGACGACAGCACACCGGGTAAACCAGCTCCTGGATGTGTCCCCGCACCGCACAAATATAAATTTTCGGGACCTTCTGCTTTATTGTGAAATCTGAACCAAGCGGATTGCTGAAAAGAAGGTGCGATTGAAAAACCGCTACCCTCAACGCTACTGAAATCTTTCTCAAAATCAGAGGGCGTTTTAGCAAATCGATGCACAATGTGCTTAGATAGGTCGGGCATTATAGTGCGTTCTAATGCTTCAATAATTTTGTCGCCATACTCCTGTTGTTTTAAAGACCAGTCAATGCCTGATAGGTTATTAGGAACAGGGGCTAGTACATAAAAAGAATCACAGCCAGGTGGGGCCATTTTTGGGTCGGTCGCCGTAGGACGATGCAAATATAGAGAAAAATCATCTGCCAGTATTTTCTTATCAAATATATCAATAAGCAGCTCTTCGTAACGCTTGCCTAACCATATAGTATGATGGACTACATCGGTATATTTCTTGGTAGTACCAAAGTGCAACACATACAGCCCCATCGACAATTTGGCATGTTTAGTTTTAACTCTAGCACTTATTCGTTGGTTTTCTTTAGGTATTAGATTGCGATATAAAAATTTAGGGTCTATGTTAGAAACAATCTTGTCACATATAAATGAGCCATTATTCGTATTAACCTGGGTAACGCGATTACTTGTTATAGTCAAATCTTGCACGCTGGTATTGAGCTTTATTTCAATTCCTTCTTCCAGCATTAACTTTTCTAAACCATTCACGATAGCGCCTGTTCCGCCCATTGCAAAATGAACGCCCCATTTGCGTTCTAAAAAGTGAATTAGACTATAAATACTGGTGGTTGCAAATGGATTACCCCCAACTAGTAATGGCTGAATTGAAAATGCTTGTCGCAGTTTGTCACTCTTTAAGTAAGCACACACCATTTGCCATACCGTGCGATGACACTTTAATTTTATGAGCGCTGGTACTTGCGACAGCATGGTAGATATTTTGTGAAAGGGTTTGTCTGATAGCTGGGTAAAACCAACGTCAAAAATTGCTTCAGACTGCGCTAATAGCGATTTATATCCTGCCTTATCAGCTGGCTCAATATCATCTATGCGAGCTAATGTTTCTTCAATTGTGCCGCCATAATCAAAGTGGCTACCGTCGGGATAAACAAAACGATACCAAGGCTCTACGGGCACTAATTCAATATAATCTTCCATTTTTTTATTGAAAAGTGAAAATAATTCTTCAATTAAAAATGGTGCTGTTACGACCGTTGGGCCGGCGTCGAAAATAAATCCTTCTTTATTAAATTGTTGAGCTCTTCCGCCAAGTCTTTCACGTTGGTCAATCATTAATACATCGTAGCCTTTAGCGCGTAGTCTAAGTGCAGAGGCCATGCCTCCGAATCCGCCACCAATGACAATAGCATTGTTAGTCATATATGCCTTCGTTTGCGTTTGCTAACAATTTGCGTGACGCATTAATAACCGATGTTGCACAATTGGATGGCAGTACTTTTAACTCTTTTTCGCACTGCATTAACAAATATTGTGCACGGTTGCGAGCAAAATAAATTGCTTCTTTAATGCTGCACTTTTTTGCTAGTAAATTAATTAGGTTAAGTTGGTTATGTTGCAAGTCTTGTTGCCAGTCGTTTAGGTCGTCAACTATTTGATAGGCAATCGCAAATTTGTGCAGTGCTTGATTTGCTATTTTTACATGTTGGCCATGGCCAGACATCAGTAACGGTAGGCCAAGTGTTAATTGAATTAGTGGGCCAGATTTCATTGCTGCAATGTCTTCATATTGTTGTTCGCTTATGTCGCTTTTTGCGTCGATGTCTCGCGACTGTCCTTGAATTGTTACTGAAACCGCCTCGGTTGTATGAATTAAAAGAGAAGCTAAAGACGAGTGTGTGCCAATATCTGCTAGTGCACCATATGCGGCTGAAATCATTATATCGCCAGCACAAATTGCATGTGACTTACCATACTTTTTCCACACAGATTGACGGCCTCTGCGGGTGGTTTCTGAGTCTTGAAGATCGTCATGCACTAAAGATGCATTGTGTAGTAATTCTATAGTGCAGGCCAGAGCTATGATTGCTTTGCTGGGCAACTGCAGAGCAATCCCCGCCTCAATGCATAGTTTTGCACGTGAGCGATTTCCGCCGCTGTTTAAGTGAAAGAGAGAGGGCTGGTTATGTTGTAATCGAAAAAGCATATCTTCTTCACACTGTTGCAGTATGAAAGACAATTGCGGTATAGGGTGCGTATTTGTTTGTATCATTATTATCACTCTAACCAGAGAAGTAGAGTTTGCAACCCCATGTTGAGATTGCAAACTAATTTTTACAGTATAAACGAAGCGTTAAATTATGCTGGTTTTGCTGCTGATGCCTGACTCTCAGAGGTTGCTGCGAACCAAATCAATAGACCAAACGCTACCTTGTTTACCAAGTCCGCAAGGTTATAGATTATGTTAAGAGCTTCTGTACTACCTGCGCCGCCTATGTAACCAGCTACATAACCAATTGGATAGATAGCCCAACCTACTGTTACGACCCAGCACATAGCTTTGTATGCATACTTAACTGAATCAGTGGCTTCTGTCTCTGCCGCTTTGCCGGCTTCGCCGTAAAATATTTCATATAAAATGTAGAACCAACCTAGCATACCAATCACGAAACCTACCCAGATATTAATATATCCAGCTTCTCCTAGGTATCCTGGAATAAGCATTACTAAAGTACCAATTAATAACCGCCAAAAAATACCAGCAGATGCCACGCCAATAGCGCGCAAAATCAGGTAAAATTCGATCATTAGCAATGGAACCGTTAATAACCAGTCTATATATCTAAACACAGTTGGAGATTCGCCAGTTGTTACCCATACGTCGCGCATGTAGAAGTAATGAACAGCCGCTATAAATGTTACTAGCCCTGATACGACCAGCGAGGTCTTCCATTTAGCACTTACGCTTTGCGTTTCCCAAAGGAAAAACACCGTAGCTGCCATTAATGCCATTGAAATTAGCCAGAATGAAATACCAACAAAATCCTTTGGGTCTAAACCAACTGCGGCATTTGCGAAACCAGCAAACGTTAATAAAAATAATCCAGTTGCGATTAATTTTAACTTAACGCTGACTTGGCTCAACGAAAAGCCTTTTGTCGTATTATTAGCGTTTTTTGTAATCATAATTTCTCTCTTTTTGTCCTTCGTGAAGTGTTTTTATGTTTTGTCTGTAGACAGCTCGACTTAAGAGTTGACTTACCCCAACCTTTCTACTCCAAATTATTGTGTTTTGACAGGTTCTTTAACAACTCAGCTACATCAAGAATGGCAAGAAAAGAGGACACTTATCCATTTGGGCCAGTAAAGTAGAGGCTTCAGGCTTTTTTGGTGGGTGCGCCAAAGAATGTTAAATTTTTGTAATGAAAATTAACATTCAGCAAAACCTTAAATAATGCTGCTTTCATTTTAAAGCTGCTAATATAAAAATAAGTCTGTTTTATCGCTTGTACCCTTTTTACTTTGTTTTTATTTGGCTCGTTAGTGGCGTGCTGCTGAACCCATGGCAGTGTTTAATAGTCGTACTACTGATAAAAGTAAATATTGTCTATGTATACCCCATCGCTTTTGGTACGCCAAAGTTGAATACTTAATTGATTGAGGCTGGCTGAATTAAACTTACTCGTGGGGTCGACTAGCGCCGAGAAAGGCAGCTCTTCCCTTATCCCAGATTCAGCATACATAATAAAGCGAAGTCAGGTAATGCTTGCTACATTAGTTCATCGTGCTTGAGTTCTTTGTTGCTGGATTTACACGTAAATAAACACAAAGTCTACAGTTTATGTTGTATAAAACCCCAGTCCATTTTTCGTGTTTCGCTATGAGATGGTACTAATACTGCTGCCCATTTGGCTACTGACCACATCTATCCGCTTAGCCATTTGCTCTTTCAGCTCGCTCACGTGGGATATTATGCCAATCATTCGCCCGCTGGCTTGAAGGTCAATAAGTACTCGAATAGCCGCATCTAACGATTCAGTATCTAGGCTTCCAAACCCTTCGTCAATAAATAGTGCATCTAGGCGTATGCCCCCGGCATAAGACTGAACAACGTCAGACAAACCTAGTGCTAATGATAGTGCCGCCATAAAAGACTCACCGCCCGACAAAGTCGCCACCGAGCGCGGTTTTCCAGTATCGCCGTCGTGTACTTCAAGTTCAAGCCCCGATGCTTTATTGCCTTTTGCGCGGTCTTCTTTACGCAAAAGTTGATAGCGGCCTTTACTCATAATGTGGAGGCGGTGCGATGCTTGTATAAGCACGTCATCAAGCAGCACACTTAATACAAATCGTTGTAAGCTAATTTTATTGCCAGTCGCCCCACAAGCAACATCGCTTAAGGTACCTATTACCGAATACTGTTTGTTGAGTGCTTGGTTTTGTACATCAGCTATGTTCAGCTTCTTATTTACCGCAAGTAAATTATTTAAACGTGCGTCTAGGTCTCGCCATATTTTATCTTGTTCTTCAAATATACGAGTGTGTTCGTTAAGTGATTGCTCAACTATAGCAATGTCAGTTTTTTCTTTATCTTTTAGCGTTTGCGCTAATTGCTTAACCACTGCTTCAAGGCTATCAAATTGAGTTTGGTACGCATCAATGGCCTTTTTTAAAATGTTTTGTTGATTGTTGTCCAATTGTGACTGTAAGAAGCATTCTAGGTTTGTAAACTCACTGTCATCTAGGGCTTTTTGCCAATGCTTTGATGCTGTTTTGTTAAGTTTTTCGTGTTCTGATAGCTGTGTTAGCAGCGCTTTGTGCGTGGCAATAGTGCTGTCTAGTAATGATTGTTTGCTTGAAAATTCAAGTTCTGCAGCACCTAGCTGCTTTGATAACTGCGCAATTTTAGTAATGAGTTTCGTTATGGCGAGTTTCAGCTTTTTTGCGCTGTGATGTTCTTTTGGAATTTGAGCGTTAAGCTGCTGTGCACCTGCCGCAGCTTTGATAACAGCGTTGCTATCGTTTGTAGCCTTGGTTTCATATGCCTGAAGAGTTTGTGCGCTTTGTGCTTGTATAGATTTGATGTCGGCTATGCGTTGTTCTAACGAGGTTTTTGTAGACTGTAATACTGTCAGTAATGCTATTTTTTGCTTCACGTTCGTTTGTTTTTGGCTAAGTTCCAATAATGACATTTTAGCATATTGGCCCAAGCGTTTTGTTTGTTCAGTGTAGTTGTTATTTTGTGTTTCTAATGTATTAATAGTTGCTGAAAATTGGTCTTTTGCGGCCTGCATGTTTTCTCTGTAGGTCGTTTCTTGTTTGCGAGCACGGTCTACTTGGTCTTTTGAAACTATGCCGTTGTTAGCATCTGTATTGGCTGGGCTGGGATGGTCTTTACTGCCGCATACAGGGCAGGGATAGTCACACACTAATTCTTTGGCTAACAATACTGCTTGGCCGGTGTGCCAAGCAAGCTCTGTTGCAACGGCGGTTGTTTTGGCTTTTGTATATATTTGCGTGGTTTTTTGTAGCTGCTCTTGGTCATGACTTCGCTGCGCTATGTTTGTATCTATAATGGCTGCAATAGTGTCAAGTTGCTTGCGTTCAATATGTTTTTCAACAAGTTTGTCTAATGTTTGTTGCTGTCCTGTAAGCGCTTCAAGCGATACAGCATGGTTAAGTACGTTTTCTTCTTTTTCATCACGTTCGTTTGCTAGTAATACTAGTTCTTGCTTTTTTTGTGCAAACACTTGTTTACTTTTTATCGCGGCGATTGACGCAAGTGCATGTATATTATTTGCCCCATCAAGATCTACTAGCTGCTTTAAAAAGCGCGTGAATTCGCTTTGTTGGGTCTTTAAAGTATCAACTTCTGCAGATTTTGTTTTCGCTTCCTCTAGGCTTATTAGTGCCTTCTTATGCTCAGTTTGTGTATTTAGAACTTTTTCATTTAAAGCTTTATACTGCTTGGAAGTGTTTACTAATGCAGCGCAGGCTGCTAATTTTTGTGTGTATAAATAATAAATACTCTGCGCTTTAAGCGCTTGCGCCAAAATGTTCTGTTTAGTCTCAATCTCCCCTTTTTTAGCATGAGTTAAAGCTAACGATCTTTGCTTTACTGCAAGGTCATTAAATTGCTGGTTTATAGCATTAGCAGCATCTTTTTTAGTTTGCACTTTTTGCATTAAAGCCTGAGCACTGTCCCTTTGTGACTTAGCGCTTGTTAAACGCGGACTTAACACGTCTATTTCTGCGCTAAGGTCGTCATGTGATGAAACATTGGCACCTTCTAATATTCCACGAACTTTACTTTGATGGTGCTCCACCGCTTGTTTAATACTTGAGGCTTGTTCTTTGAGCTTGTTTTCTATTTTCTTATAAATGTGGGTTTCAAACAGTTGGCTAAAAATAGCTTCTCGCTCTTTGGAATCGGCCATTAATAACTCAC
>JBLHMY010000061.1:0-12581 GCA_047621065.1 Glaciecola sp.
AATTTTGCACGCTGTAGCGCGTCGTCCAACAATGCACCAATAATAGGACTTCGCTCAATCATAGTGACATTGGCACCCACACTGGCCATTATAAAACTGTCTGTTCCCATACCCGCTGTGCAATCTACAACATTTACACTTTGTTTGCCTTTAATTCCTATGGCTTTTGCAATGGCCTCGTTACGACCACCGCCATGCTGCTGACGATAATACAAATGTGACGCTGCAAAATCGACCACAATATCTGACCATGAAGGCTCGCTAGATAATCGTAATGCGAGTCCTTGCACCGTGTATACTAACTGCCATTGTGCCTGCGTGAACTTCTGTTTTTGCTTGCTTGTAGGAATAGTATGTACTTGCAAACCTAATTTTTTACTAAGTAGTTTAGCTTGCTCATTTGCGTAAAGACTGTCGCTGTCTTCTACTAATACTGCCGCGTTTTCTACAAGCGGTTCATTAACGGCAAGTGGTTCGCCGTTTTTAAGCGAGGCGATACCAGCAAGGTGACTTATGTGCTTAGACTTATTACGCATTTGAGTATTCATCTTTGTAGGCTAACCAACGCCTAATTAAGGCTTGTGATTGTGGATTGTGATCTTTCCACATAGTTTCAGCCAGTACTTTAACCTGCGGAATAAGCGCTGCATCACGCACTAAATCTGCAATTTTTAAATCAGCAATGCCTGTTTGCTTAGTGCCAAGCATTTCGCCTGGACCACGTATTTCTAGGTCCTTTTGCGCAATGTAAAATCCGTCAGTCGATTCTCGTAATACACCTAAGCGTTTAGACGCTGTTTTTGACAGCGGGCTTTGATACATAAGTACACAGTGACTTTCTATTGACCCCCTACCCACACGTCCTCTAAGTTGATGCAGTTGCGCTAAGCCTAAGCGTTCTGGGTTTTCTATAATCATTAAACTAGCATTGGGGACATCTACGCCTACTTCTATTACAGTAGTTGCCACTAATAAATCAAGTGCACCCGATTTAAAACTATCCATAACGGCAAGTTTTTCCTTCGCCTTTAAGCGTCCATGTACTAGTCCCACTTTTAAATCGGGCAGCGCATTAACAAGCGCCGCTGCGGTGTCTTCAGCGGCTTGACACTGCAGCATGTCCGATTCTTCAATAAGCGTACATACCCAATAAATTTGACGCTTATCGGTAATAGCAAATGAGCGTACTCTTTCAATAATATCGCCCCGGCGTGTGTCGGGCAATACAACGGTTTTTACTGGCGTACGTCCCGGCGGTAACTCATCAATTATTGATGTGTCTAAATCGGCGTATGCTGTCATGGCAAGAGTTCTTGGTATGGGCGTCGCGGTCATAATGAGCTGATGTGGATACTTTCCCTGTATCTGACCTTTTTTACGCAGTGTTAAGCGTTGATTCACGCCAAAGCGGTGTTGTTCATCTACAATAACTAAGGCTAAATTTTTATAGTTAACCGCCTCTTGAAAAATAGCATGTGTGCCTGCCAAAAATTGTATCTCACCCGATTCTAATGCCGCAAGTGTAGTAGCTCGTACTTTTCCCTTAAGCTTACCGGCTAACCACCCTACTTTTATATTTAAGGGTGTTAGCCATGTCTCAAAGTTTTTAGCATGTTGCTCGGCTAACAACTCAGTAGGCGCCATTAGCGCAACCTGATAGCCCGCGCTTATAACCGACAGTGCCGCCAGCGCCGCCACTAACGTTTTACCCGAACCTACATCACCTTGAACCAAACGCATCATTGGCTGGGAACGCGTGAGGTCTTGTTCAATTTCATCAACAACTCTAGATTGAGCTGCGGTAGGAGAAAAAGGTAAATTAGCTAAAAACTTTGATTTTAGGTGTTGATCAAGAGTAATTGCTATTGCAGGATCTTGATTTGATTGCGCCCGTACTTTTAGCATACTTAAATGATGCGCTAATAACTCTTCAAGTACTAAACGTAATTGGGCCGGATGCTGCCCTTCGTCTAGCATAGCCATGTTTACATCGGGCGGCGGGCGGTGAACTAAGTGCAGTGCGTCAAGCAAACTTAATTGGTCGGAATATAAACCCGCCGGCAACAAATCAAGCAAGGCGCCTTTGTCTAATTGTTGCAAGGCTTGTTCGCTTAATTTACGTAAAGTAATTTGGTTAACACCTTCGGTGGTCGGGTAAACCGGCGTTAAATGCTCTTCCATCTCAATGCTAGCAGTATTAGTTACAACCTTATATTCTGGATGCATTATTTCCCACATGCTGTTATTTCCAGAACGCACTTCACCAAATGCGCGAATAGTGTTTCCTTCCTTAAAGCCATTTAGCTGTGCCGCAGAAAAATGAAAAAAACGTAAATTAACAATATCGCTGCCATCACAAAGCTGCACTATAAGCATGCGCTTGCGGCCATACTTTATTTCTGTATTGACTACCTGCGCAACAACAGTGGCATGAATACCTGCATATAAATCGGCAATTAAATACACACGCGTGCGGTCTTCATACCGCAAGGGTAAGTGAAAAATAACATCTTGAAGGTTTTTGAGACCAAGCTTAGCCAGTTTTTCAGCTACCTTAGCGCCAACGCCTTTGAGGGTAATAACCGAGGTGTCGGTTAACGACTGCATGGAATAAGTCTGTTTAAGATTGATAATACGCTAAGAGTATCAAACCCTTGATTTTTCGCCAACTGTTCTTGGGTTCTACGAAGTTTTATTCGTAAGCTTAGCCTTTTCATTTCATTTATCGGTTTTTACCGTTTGATTCGCCTGAATAGCAGTAAGCGCAATGGTATACACAATATCATCTACCAGCGCGCCTCGGCTTAAATCGTTCACCGGTTTACTCATTCCTTGTAGCATTGGGCCTATGCTAATTAAATTTGCACTGCGTTGTACTGCTTTATAGGTAGTGTTGCCGGTGTTTAAATCGGGAAAAATGAATACCGTTGCCTGCCCTGCTACTTTACTATTCGGCGCTTTTTTGGCCGCTACGTTTTCCATAACGGCAGCGTCATATTGCATAGGACCGTCAATTAGTAAATCAGGACGTTGCTGTTGCGCCAGCCTAGTTGCTTGCTTAACCTTTTCAACGTCAACACCTGTGCCTGAATCACCTGTGCTATAGCTCAACATGGCGACTTTTGGCTGTATGCCAAACAAAGCTGCTGAATCGGCAGACTGTATCGCAATGTCGGCTAACTGTTGGGCACTTGGGTCGGGATTAATTGCGCAATCTCCATATACCAATACCTGCTCTGGCAGCAGCATAAAGAAAATCGATGAGACTAAAGACGCGCCGGGCGCGGTTTTAATCAATTGTAAAGCAGGCCGAATAGTATTCGCCGTGGTATTTACGGCACCTGAAACTAGTCCGTCAACATGATTTTGTTGTAACATCATAGTGCCTAATACAACATTATCTTTTAATGCCTGTCTTGCAACAAGGCTGGTCATTCCTTTATGTTTACGTAGTTCAACTAAAGGTCCAATATATTTGTCATACAAATCGCTAGGTCGTTGAATAGAAACGCCTTCGGGTAAATCAATACCTTGCTGCTTGGCTATTCTGTAAACGTCTTCAGGCTCTGCTAATAAAATACACTTTGCAATTTTCCTTGCGCTGCATAAAGCCGCTGCTTTTATGGTTCTAGGTTCATCACCTTCAGGTAATACTATTGTTTTGTTTGCCAATTGAGCTAAGCGCGTTAACTTGTGCCTAAATGCTGGCGGTGACATTCTTATTGCGCGCATAGACTTTGTTGACAGCTTGCTTAACCACTGCTCATCGATACACGTAGCCATGTGGTCCATAACCTTATTTATTCTTTGTAAATCGTCCACCGGCACTTCTTGATTAAACCTTTGCAAATTTGATGTGGCTTGCCAAGTGTTTTCTTGCACTAACATAAGGGGTAAACCGGTTTGTAATGCTTGGGCGCAAAGCTTAAGGATGTTTGGATCGGGCCGGTATCCGCCGGTTAGCAGCAAGGCACCTATTTTAGTCCCGTTGAGGGAAGCTAAACACGCTGATACAATAATATCGCTGCGGTCTCCAGATATAACTAATAAGGCCCCAGGTTTTAATACCGAGGTCATATTGTGGATTTCTCGAGCGCATAAATGCACGCTTCTTAAGCGCCGATGGAGGTAATCTCCCTCATTAAGAAGTTGTGCATTCATGTGATGCTGCACATCTTGAACGCGAGGCGCCAAAAGCTCAACGTTCCATGTTACGCAGCCTATTAAAGGGAAAGATTTTGAAAACACCGGCAGGGCAGACAAGGCTTTAATAATACCCACAGGCTTTTGATTGTTTTTGGCAAGGTCACCACCCATGCTGCCTTTAACGTCTTGGGGTTCATCTATTTTATTGAGAATACAGCCCATTACGCGATTACCTTTATGACCGCCATAACTATCGGCAACAATTTCTATTTTGTCGTTTAGCTGATTCATAGACAAATTGCTAGGCACACCAACAAGCACTATTTTGGCATCGAGTGCGTTGCATATATCACGATTTATTTTTACGGCATAAGGGTGATCTGGTGTTGAAATAAGACCTTCTATAATAATGATGTCTTCGTCTTGGGCTTGCTGCTCATAAATTCCGACTATTTCCTCGAGTAATTCATCTTTTTTATCATTCCCAATTAGATCTTCAACATACGCGGTAGCCAACGGTGTGGCCATTTTAGTAAACCCCATATTGCTAAGAATGCTGGTAGATTTGTCGAGAGTCTCATCACCACGTTTGGGCTGAGCGATAGGCTTGAAGAAATTTACCTTTAACCCTCTTTGCTGAAGGGCTCTTACTAAACCTAAACTAACACTGGTTAAGCCGGCGTTGGAGCCAATAGGAATTAACATTATGCGATGAGTCATTACTTACCTTGTTGTTTGATATTGATACAGCTTAAATATTTAACGTTACTTGTTTTAAATGAATTACATTCTCGTTCACGCTATATTAATTTGAAAATATCGCAGCATCTTGAGCAATTACCCACTCTTCATTTGTTGCAATTGCAAATACACAATACGAGCCTGCTTGGTGTATTGCTCCAGAGCGGCCAAATCTTATTTGTTGATTACGGTCTGCATTTATAGCCAAACCTAAGTGCGATAATTGAGATACCACCTTGTTGCGCACATACGCAGAATTTTCACCTATACCACCGGTAAATATTAACGCATCTAATTGACCAACTACTGCCATATAAGCGCCTATATATTTTACTAAACGGTAGCAAAACATGTCTAAGGCAAGCTGCGCTTGTTTATTGCCTAGGCTTGCTTTTTGCTCTAATTCTCTGCAATCATTAGTGAGCTGTGAAATACCCAGCAGTCCTGACTCTTTGTTTAACAACGCATTTACCTGCTGTGCAGAGTATTCTAACTGGTCAATCATAAAGCTAGGCAGGCTTGGGTCTATATCACCGCTTCGAGTACCCATTATTAGACCTTCAAGTGGTGTAAAACCCATACTGGTATCCACCGCCTTACCCTGCTTAATTGCAGTCACACTGCAGCCATTACCTAAATGGGCCGTAATCAAGTTACACTTTTCATACTCTTTGTTGAGCATTTGTGCCCCTTTATGTGCGACAAAGTAATGACTGGTGCCATGAAAACCATATTTGCGAATACCATGTTCTTTATACAATGAATAAGGCAGCGCGTATAAAAAAGCCTCGGCGGGTAAGGTTTGGAAAAATGCGGTATCAAAGACCGCTACTTGTGGCAATGCAGGAAAAGCTAATTGTGCACTCTTTATGCCGGCTAAGTTGGCAGGGTTATGCAACGGCGCCATCAAAGACGTTTTATTTATAGCGCTTATTACCGACTCGTCAATTAACACTGACTTCGCAAAAAATTCACCGCCGTGAACGACTCTGTGTCCTACCGCAACAAGCTGCTGTTTAAGGCCCTCAAATTGGTTTAGTATTTCAACAATATATTGCAAGGCTTGCTTATGATCTGCTTTTGCCGGCAAGCTATTGTGGGTGTCTTTTTCACCATCTGCTGCATAAGTAACCTGACCATTATCAGTAAAAAGATTTTCCGCCAGTCCTTTTAATGGTGTTGCACCTGTTGAGGGCTGAATAATGGCAAATTTGATTGATGAACTGCCACAGTTCAGTACTAGTATGTAGGGTGAAAGAGTAGCCAAAATTATTATTCCTTGTCAGATAACCGCGCATCACGGTCACCTGCAGTTTGGTTTGTTGACGCTATCTGCAGCAGTTTATTTACTTCGTTTTGTTCCCGCTCTGAAAAAAGCCGTTTAAAGTTATCGGGCTGAACGTTTATACGTCGTTTCAAGTCTTTAGAAATAGTCGCATTAGTATGCTCAAGCTGCGCCACAAATTGTTCAATTGATACATTTGAATAGGTGAATACACCGCCATTGTTAGAGGCAGTCGGTGCGTTTAAAATATCATTGTGTTCTAGCAAATATTGATGTTTAAACACGGCCTGAGAACACACAAAGTCGCTTTGAGTAGAACGCAGCATTGCTGCTTCAGCAATGGCCTTTACCCGAGTACTATCTTGGTGTTCTTCCCACGTAACGCCGCACAAACTAACACTGTAAGCAAACGTTTGGCCAGCCGTCACTTTTTGTTTTAAATGAGTGTGCTGAGTATTTTGTAGCTCACCTAACAAGGCAGTTAAAGACGACACGTTTAAATTTTCAAATGTTACTGCGCCATACTCACTTTCATACGACAGCTTAAGCGTATTGAGTAAGTAATATACTTGGCCAGTGTCACGCCAAATAGTGGTTTTAGTTTCTTGCACGACAGTAATTTCATGGTTTTTTGTACCTTGGGTTAGCCAGTTAATAATCGGCTTTATACCCTTGCGTAACTTCATTAATATAACTGCCTCATGTATTTTTCACCAAAACATTAGTTATGCTTACGACAGTATTATAAAAGTAGTTTTCTTATAGTTGAAAAGCGTTGTTGCGAAAATCAATTTTTACTAGAACGAACGAGTTAAGTGAATTACTGAAACCTAACCTTGCACGGCAAAGCAAGCTACTTTACTCTAAATATACCAAACACGATTAATATAGCACCCCCCACAATTCCTAGCCAAGCCTCTATAGGGGTATTACCACTAATTATTCTGTCTAGCGCCGCACTAGCAGATTCATAAACGTCATAACCCCATACACACAGGGCGATCCCCACTATAATGCTAATAACTCCAAGTATTTTAGTATTCATATTTTTTCTTATTATTATGTTAAAAGGACACGTTACTATACTCGCACTTAGATCACTTTCAACTCATTAGCCAATTCATAATACTTTATCTATAGGAGTGGCGTTATGTCTCAATAATCTGGCCAGACAGACTTGCTACAAGATTAAACAAACGGAATAGAAATTAAAAACAACGGCTTAGACTTTACTCAACTAAGAATTCTGTATACTATTTATTTTTAATGTCTTGGAAGTGCTAAAGATCTCGTAAACAACCCTATTATTTAATGTTCATAAGGAATCGATATGTCTATTCAAATTAGTTTGGAACTTAGTGACACCGACTTAACCCATTTTCGCGCGCTAATGCAAACAGCCATTGAAAATGCTAAAAAGTTACCGCCCGAAGAAGTCATTGCGAAGGCTCACGGATTATGTAACGAAATGGAAAGTGCTAATGTACCCGACTTTGTAAAAACTAGACTACATTCTTTGAAGACCCTTATAAAAGCTTTGCAAGATGACGAGTGGCAAATTCCAGAAGAAGAAAAAACAGAGATTCTAACATCACTTGCTTATTTCAGTGAGCCTCAAGATTTAGTGCCTGACAATATTCCTGGCTTAGGCTATCTAGACGACGCCATTATGATTGAATTAGTTATACAAGATTTGTCATTAGATCTTGAAGCCTATGAATCGTTTTGCAGCTTTCGCCATGCTGAAGAAAATCGCAGAGGTGAGAGTGCCAGTGTTAATCGCGAGAGTTGGTTAGCAGGAGGTCGCGGGGAAGTGCGTTCGCGCCTACGTAGAAGCCGAGCCAGTGCGGGGCGTCGTTTATTTTCAAGACCAAGGGTAATGTAAAACACATTACATAATATCGCTTGACGTTTTTAAGCGGTAATATTAATACAAGCGCTTTCACTATAGTTTTAGTGTATAGCGCTTTTTTTATAGGCGTTAAAAAAACGTATAGTGAAATAGCTATTTAAGAAAATAACCCACTAGCTAAACCTTTTCAGACCAAGAGTATCAGCCAGCTAGCCTAGATGGACGCAAAGCAGGTAGCGGCGAGTCAAAAATCGCCGCCTGTTGCCAAGTGTCCTAGAGCAAATACAATGAGTATATGCTTTATAAGCCAGTCTTAAACCTATTCAAGGATGTACCTTTACATGTTTGTCACAATTAAATGCATTAGCAATGGGTATAAAGCGTAAAAATACGGTAATAAAAAAACCCGGCAAAGCCGGGTTTTTACGATTATTCAATGTTCAAACACATTAACTAATTATTTTACGACGACCATATAGTGCAGCCATTGCTAATGTAAATATAGCCAATGTTGCAGGTGCCGATACCGGCTCTGGTAAATCTGACAATTCTGCTTGACCTAAGCTGATAACATCAAAAAATACAATGTCGCCAAAGGCATCAAAGATATCGATGTAGCTAGACGTAGGGTCAAATGCATCAACAAGCAACTGATAAGACCAAGTCTCATCAGGAGGAAATCCTGCATCGTTTGCATCAAGAGCAAAAAACTCAATGCCGGCTTCTATAAAGTCGGTGTCAATAACCACTTCAAAACCAAAAAACTCAAAGCTGTCACTCCCAACAAGGTCGAGAAGGTTAAAACTTACCAGACTAATAGTATCGTCAAACGCACTATCGTTTATGCCTGTGTTAAGCGCGCTGTTAAGCAGCTCAACTTCTATCTCGCCTATTTTACCAAAAGTATCGGCAAAAATATCATGCTTGATAATTACGGCATTTGCACTAAATGACGCAGCGAACAAAACGCCTATCGCCAATATAGCACCACTAATATTTTTCTTTATTAACTTCATGAATAGATTTCCTTTTGCTTATAATTACCGGAATGTATGTACACTCGAGTGCTATTTCTTTCCGCTTGTACTTCTAAAACAGTAGTATCTTAATTAACACCTAGATAACTCTGAGCAATGTGGTCAAACATCGCTACGCGAGTATTATCTACTGCAGGTGCAGGAATTGTAACAAAGGCTAAAATTAGACCGTTGAGATAATAAAACCTGAACTCAGGATAATTATAAGCATTAAATGTGCCACTTGCTAAGCTGTTGTTTTTAAATGAATATAAGTCAGATGGTATTTTATTTTTATCAAAGTGTAAAAAAATCCAACACTAATTCGATCAACCACTGCACACTTTTTGCTCATCTTACCAAAAGTCACCTTGTTAACTATACTTCACAATATTGATATAGGCATTTGTGAGAACTAAACCATGCAGGCTAAGCTTGCAGCGGCATATAAGGGCCAATTGAGCGTTAAAGGAAGATATATGCGCCAAAACCTAACCAACTCATTGTTAGTAAAAGCCAAGGCACTAGCTGGATATAATTATTATTCACTACCTCTTCGACGGTGTCGGTACTTTCTTTTTCTCTTTGTTTTAGCTTTTGTTTGCGTTGTTTATCCATTTCACGTAATTTTTTACTTTGCAGTTTCTTATATTCAGCAATACCCTTTTCAATGCCTTGGGTAATTAATTTAGTTTGTTCTTTAGTTTGCCCCATTTTTTGCGTTCCTTTAGCAATCTTTAGAGCTTGAACTTCGGTTTCCAGTGATACTTTATTTTTCATTTTTGAATGTGCATATTAAGGCTTGAGGGAGTAATTATAAGTGCTATAAATGAATACCGCTTGTAAATATTAAATTTCATTTCATTAAAGCTGGTCAGGTTGATGGAACTTCGAATCTATACCAACGGGTAAAAAAAACCGAAGTCGGCCGCGTGCATAGCATATAATCAGGGCGACTTATAAAAGTGTAAAAAACGGCGAAGGAATATAGATGTTAGATGTTATTATCATTGGCGGCGGTCACAACGGCTTGGTATGTGCAAATTATCTTGCTATGGCAGGCAAAAAGGTGCGGATATTAGAGCGTCGCAATATTGTTGGTGGCGCTGCGGTTACTGAAGAGTTCCACCCCGGATTTAGAAACTCAGTGGCTTCTTACACGGTAAGCTTGCTAAATCCAAAGATTATTGATGATTTGCAGCTTCATCAAAATGGCTTGGAGATTGTGCACAGAAAGGTCAACAACTTATGGCCCCATGACGATGGTAATTTTTTAGCGTTTTTAGTTGGGTCTGAAAACTTAAAAGCAGAAATAGCCCGCTTTTCAAAGAACGACTCCCAAGCATTGGATAGATACTTCAGAGACACCGCTATGGTGGCTGACCTTATTCGCGACTTCTTACTTGAAACACCCCCAAATGTGGGCGGCGGTATTAAAGATATTTTCAAGGCTGCTAAGTTTGGTAACCGCTTGCGTAAACTCCCCATTGAAGACGAGCGCATTGTTTTAGATATCTTCACAAAAAGCGTTTCAGATTTTTTAGACCTGTATTTTGAAAACGAATTTGTTAAAGGTGCGTTTGCTTTTGATGGCATTGTTGGCAACTACGCTGATACCCAAACACCCGGTACTGCTTACGTTTTAATGCACCACGCATTTGGCGAAGTCAATGGTGAAAAAGGCGTATGGGGTCATGCCATTGGCGGTATGGGTTCAATTACGCAAGCAATGGCCAAGTCGGCTATTGCCAAAGGCGTTGAAATACAAACAAATGCTGGGGTAGGTAAAGTACTGGTAAAAGATGGCCAAGCCTATGGCGTGTTATTAGAAAATGGCGACAAAATAGAAGCAAAAGTTATCGTGTCTAACCTCAATCCAAGTCTTTTATACAACCAGTTAGTTGACGCAAAGGAATTGCCAGTAGATTTTGCCCGCCGCATGAAACATTATAAAAATGGCTCGGGCACATTTCGTATGAATGTAGCCTTAAGTGAACTACCCCAGTTTACTTGTTTAATACAACAAGACCGATCAAGTGCAGAGCACTTAACCGGCGGAATAATAATAGGCGCTACCTCAGCCTATATCGATCAAGCATATCGTGATTCAAAACAATACGGCTGGTCTAAAGAACCTATTGTGGAAATGCTCATTCCTTCAACACTTGATAATACGCTGGCCCCCGAAGGTAAGCATGTTGCAAGCTTGTTTTGCCAACAGTTTGACCCTGATATAAATTGGGATGAACACCGTGAAACAGCCGCCGATTTAATTATTGCTCAGGTTGAAAAATTTGCTCCCGGGTTTTCACAATCGGTGCTTGGGCGCCAAGTGTTAAGCCCGCTTGACCTACAGCGCATATTCGGGCTTACTAAAGGTGACATAATGCATGGCAACATGAGCTTGGACCAAATGTTCAGCACCAGACCGCTGCTAGGTCATGGCAACTATCGCGCGCCGATTAAAGGCTTGTATATGTGCGGTGCTGGCACACATCCTGGAGGCGGCGTGACGGGAGCACCAGGACACAATGCCGCTAAAGAGATTATACGAGACAGCTAAAATTACTGTTTTGAACTAAGCGTAAAAGATACACATGAATTACACCTTCGCGCTGAAAATATTGGCATTATAAACATATCAAAATATTACGAGCTAAGGAGAGCATTAACTGTGACTACTTGCTTATTTAGCAATAGCCAACAATACTAGTATTAGTATTGTCTAGATTTTTACCCATTAATATTCAAAACGGTCACAACAACAATCATCCGTTTACTAATTAAGGAGATAATAAATGTCTGAACTAGTAGCGAGCAGTGGCTCCTATTTTGTGGGATGGGGCACCTTAGCGCTCATCAACTCTGGGCTAGCCCAGAGTAAAGGCCGCAGAGGGCTCATTTGGTTTCTTATTTCTCTGCTGCTTGGCCCAATAGCCACCCTGTTGATTGTAGCGATGCCTGATGTGCGCAGATTTCGCTAACCAAGCATTAATAAACCCTAAAAACTTCCTTCCTTGCGCCCAACTCAACTATCCAATTGGCATTATACACCGGTCATAGTATTTACCCTTGAGCCGTATGCTGCATCAGCACCATCCTTGAAATAAAATATAATTTAACTAAGGGAGTTGGTAATGATGCCAAACTTATCTCGGACTATGCAAAAACGATGTATGCTCAACTTCCCAACAACGGCAATTTAGAAGCAACAGGAAAAGCGCGTGCAGCATTTACTGGCATTTTATTGCGAGCGGGTTTAGAAACCATTTCAAAGCATGCCATTTTGTTACAAACAAGCTTTGATAAATTAAGCATAACAGTAGGAAAAATTTAGAAATTGAATTACAGGCAATGGTAAACGACTTCCTTATTGCGGTTAGGGCAGCGGCTATAGCTAGGAAAAAATATCTCCATATCAGAAACTCAGTGACGATGCTATAAAACAGATTGATAAAACTTACACACACTTGCATGCAAAAATTTAAGAGCAACAGTTGGTATTTTTGCAAGCGCTAATTGGAATGACTATAACAAGGAC